>SKNK01000438.1 GCA_007120565.1 Nitriliruptoraceae bacterium
TCGGTGGAGACGACGCGAGCGTAGGTGCGACCGATCGTCCGAAGCGCCGCCTCGTGTAGATCGTGTTCCACGCCCGCGCAGGCGTCTTAGACGACGGTCACGGTGAACCCCACATCTGCGGCATGGCGCACCGTGCTCGACACGCACTCGTTGGTGAGCACCCCGCAGACGACCAGCTGATCCACCTCGAGGTCGCGCAAGGTCTGCTCCAAGCCGGTGCCGATGAACGCATCCGAGGTCGTCTTGTCGATCACCAGATCATCGGTTCTCGGCGCTACCTCGGGGACGATGTTGCCGTCGGGATCATCGGGGGCCACATGCAACCCCAAGCGGACGTGCGCACCGCTGCGATCGGAGCCATCCTGGGTGGCCGAGCGGATCCGCGTGTAGATGACGGGCGAGCCCGCTGCACGGAAGCTCTCCGCGAGCGCGGCACTGTTCGGGAACACCAACCGCTCCAGTCGATCCCCGTACGGGGCCATGCGTTCACCGATACCCAGTGCCTCCGCACGGGCGAACATGCCACTGTCCCTCGCAACGCACAGCCGTTGGAGATCGATCAGGAGCAGCGCCGCAGCGTCGAGGTCGAGTGGCGGCCAACTCGCTTGGGGGTAGACCTCGACGAGACCGCCTCGGTCGGGGGGCACGGTCATGGCAGGCCGGTGGTGGCGAGGTGCTCCACGACGCCGTAGAGCACGGAGGTTCCCGTGGCGAGGTCCTCCCAGGCGGTGTGTTCCAGCGGCGAGTGGCTACGGCCATCCACACTCGGCACGAAGACCATGCCCGTCGGCAGCACCGGCGCAACCACCTGTGCGTCGTGTCCGGCCCCGGACGGCATGTCCCGCCAGCTCGCCCCCACCTCATCAGCAGCCTCACGCGTGATCTTCGCGATCCGCTCGTCGAGTGGCGTGGGATCGGTCAGGCTCTCGTGGTGGTGCATCACCTCGAGGTCATGAGGGCGCGCGGCGTCCTGCGCCAGATCGATCAGGGCTGCCTCGATCGCCTCGATCGCGGAGCGGTCCTGGTCACGGATATCGAACCCCAGCCACACGCGCCCCGGCACGATGTTGTAGGCGTCGGGGTGGAGGTCCAGCCGCCCACACGTGATGACCGCGTTCGGCGCGCCGACGCGGCCGGGGAGATCCCCGACCTGCGTCAGCAGCGCCGCTGCCCCGCGCATCGCATCTCTTCGAAGGTGCATCGGTGTGGTGCCGGCGTGGTCGGGCCGCCCCTTGAACTCGATCGCGCACCGTCCGACCCCCACGATCGAACTCACCACACCAACGTCCACGCCGGCATCCTCGAGCACCACCCCTTGTTCGATATGCATCTCCACGAACGCATGCACCGAAGCCGGGGCGATCTGCGCCTCGTGGATGCGTTCGGGCGCGAACCCGGCTTCGGTCATGACCGAGATCAGTCGGCGACCGTCCCTGCCAACGGCCCCACGGATGTCGTCGAAACTCAACCCTGGCGCCACCGCCTTGGATCCGAGGAAGCCGAGGTAGCCACCCTCCTCGTCGGCGAAGGACACCGCTTCGACCGGTCGCGTCAGCGATCCCCCACGTTCGGCGAGGCTGCGCACCACCTCGAGACCGGCGATGACACCGAGCGCACCGTCGAGCCGGCCACCGTTGGGTACGGAGTCGAGGTGCGAGCCGGTCCACACGGCGGCGGCGTCCGGATCCGTGCCGTCGAGCCGCATGAAGATGTTGCCGGCCACGTCCTCGTGGTAGGACAGACCCGCCTCATCGCAACGTGCACGGAGCCATGCTCGGGCTTCGCCATCGGCGATGGAGAACGACGGGCGGCTCACACCTCCATCCCCGTCCGCCCCGAAGCTGGCGAGGGTCTCGAGGTCATGACGCAGCCGCTTGGCGTCGATGGTCATCTGGCGTGCTCCTGCGGGTCGGAGTCGTCGGCGTAGTGGCAGGCAACGGGATGCCCGACGAGCTCGGTGGACAAGGGCGGTCGTTCGGAGTGGCAGCGGTCCTCGACCCGGTAACAGCGCGGGGCGAAGGCGCAGCCCTCATCGCCTCCGGCTGGGCCACCGGCACCTGACGGCGCAACGAGCCGAAGCCGGCCTTGCTTCTGCCCTGCTGCCGGGATCGCGGACAGCAACGTGTGGGTGTAGGGGTGCCGAGGCTCGGCGAACAGCACCTCGGCGGGGGCTTGCTCGACGATACGACCGAGGTACATGACCCCAACCTGTTCACAGAGGTTCTCGACGACCGCGAGGTCGTGCGCGATGAACACGTAGGTCAACCCGAGCTCTCGCTGCAACTGCCGGAGGAGGTTGAGGACCTGGGCCTGGACCGACACGTCCAGGGCCGACACGGGCTCGTCGAGGAGCAGGACATCCGCCGTCGTTGCCAGGGCACGAGCGATGCCGACCCGCTGCCGCTGGCCACCCGAGAACTCGTGGGGGTAGCGGTCGGCGAACTCGGCACGCATACCGACGAGGTCGAGCAGTTCGGAGGTTCGCGTCCTTCGTGCTCGGGCGTCTAGTCCAGCGAGGTGGCGCAGGGGGGCATCCAACGTCTGCCGAACCGTCTTGCGGGGGTTGAGCGACGAGTACGGATCCTGGAAGACGAACTGGACCCGCTGAGCGAACTCCTTGCGCGGGATGTCGGCGACGTCGCGTCCTTCGAGCAGCACGCTGCCAGAGGTCGGCTCGTGCAGGCCCA
>SKNK01000105.1 GCA_007120565.1 Nitriliruptoraceae bacterium
CCGTCGAGCAGGTCAGCGGCGCCATGGGCAGCCCGGACCTCGTCCAGCTGCTGCACCGCGCCCCGGCCGAGGTGGGTGCGGTCCACCACCTGCCCGCAGGGACGATCCATGCCGTCGGCGGTGGGGTCCTGCTGACGGAGGTGCAGACGCCGAGCGACACCACCTTCCGGCTCTACGACTGGGCGTACGAGCTCGGACGAGCGCCCCGGACGCTGCATCTCGAGGACGGCCTCGAGGCGCTCGAACTGGCGGTTGCCGGTGAGCAGCAACCCTCCGGCGGGTTCGACTCGCTGCCTCTGGATGCCGGTAGCTACCAGCTCGATCGCCACCGCCTCGACGTCGAGGTGGTTCGTGATCTGGACGCGGGCACGCTGCGGGTCATCCACGTGGTGGAGGGATCGCTCGTCGGGGATGGCTTCGCCTGGCCGGTCGGCGCCGGGGCCACGGTGGTCCTGCCCGCTGCCTGGGGCGGGACGTTGCGTGCCGACCTCGCCACAACCTGGCTCGAGGTCACCCTGCCGCCCGATGATCGCCGGGGCTGACCGCAACGGTGGGTGGTCGGGCGCGCGTTCGATTTCTCTCGGGGCCTTGGTCCTGAACGTCCGGGGCCTTCTGCTCAAGACCGATCGGCGTGACCTGCCCAAGCTGTATCCCTGCTAGTCGCTCAGGAGCTCGTTGCCCGTCGCTCAGGAGGACGTATGCCAGCCACCGATCCGTGGCGCCGTCGCTTCCTGAAGGGCCTCGCGGCAGCCCCGCTGTTGGCCGGTGCCGCCGTGGCGGCGACCCGACTGGGATCGCACGCGGCCGTGATGCGACCAGGTGGTCGCGGGAGCTCGACCGGGCGATGTGCATCGTGTGGTGCGGACGATCACATGATGCTGGACCTGTCGTGTCCTGCGAGCCCGGAGGTGAGCCCAACGTGACCACGCATCCCCGTACAGGAGCTGGTGAGGACCCGAGGGATGTGGAGATGGCAGAACAGGATCCGTCGCGTCGGCGGTTGCTGAAGGGGATCGGCGTCGGCGCCGGCATCGTGGCCGCCGGAGGTACGTCTCTCATCGCCCGCCCGGATCGTGCGCGAGCGAGCACGGGCGAGGAAGGGCTCGGCGTCGACCGGGTCGTGCGCACCACCTGCTCGCCGAACTGCACCGGGTCGTGCGGCCAGCTCGCTTTCGTCCGTGACGACCGTGTCGTCAAGATCCAGCAGGCCGCCGACTTCCCGGACGAGGTCTACAACCCGCGCGGCTGTATGAAGGGGCTGTCCTTCCACCACAACATCCACGGTGCCGACCGCATCCAGACCCCGCTGATCCGTACCGGCGAACGTGGCTCGGGAGCGTTCCGTGAGGCTAGCTGGGACGAGGTGCTCGACCGCATCGCCGACGAGTTCATGCGGATCGGCAGTACCTATGGGTATGGGTCGATCCACGTGTTCGGGCAGGTTCCCGGGTCGGGCTACGTCCACAAGGGGGCGAACTACCGCGCCAGTGCCGCGCTGGGGATGAGCCACGGGACCAGCTTCGACTTCAACGGCGACCTCCCGATGGGGATGCCGATCACCTTCGGCGTGCAGAACGCCGAGCACGAGACCAAGGACTGGGCCAACAGCCGCTTCCTGCTGATCGTGGGCGCCAACCCGCTGGACACCCGTATCCCCGATGCCCACTTCCTGTTCGACGCTGCCGACCGCGGCGCGCGTCTGGTGGTGGTCGACCCGGTGTTCTCCGCCACCGCTGCGAAGGCCGACAGCTGGCTGCAGATCGCACCCGGAACCGATGCGGCCTTCGCGCTCGGCATGGTCAACGTGATCCTGGAGGAGGGGCTCGCTGACCTCGACTTCGTCCGCACCTACACCGACGGGGCGTTGCTGGTGCGGACCGACACCGGTAAGCGTCTCCGCGCTGCGGACGTCGCCGATGTCGACGACCGCGGCCAGACGGGCCTCCGTGCCGAGTTCGACGAGCTCTACGTCGTCTGGGATGTCGCCAGCGGTCGGCCGGTGGCGCTCGGTACGGAGAAGCTTGGCATGCCCGACGGTGTCGACGCGGCCCTCGACGGCAGCTTCCAGGTGGAGCTGACCGATGGCAGCCGCGTCGAGGTGGCACCGGCCTGGTCGCTGGTCGCAGCAGAGGTCGACCGGTGGACGCCCGAACGTGCGCAAGAGGTCACCGGCGTCCCAGCGGACCTCATCGCACGCGCCGCTCGTGCGTACGCCACCGAGTCCCCGGCGGCGATCCTGATGGGCGGAGGGTCCAACCACTGGTTCCACGGTGACCACATCGGCCGGGCCTACGCACTGCTCGCGACCGTGACCGGCAACATCGGACGTTCCGGTGGTGGCTTCAGCGTCTACGTGGGCCAGTACAAGGTCCGCCTGGATACCTCGCCGTGGTGGACGTTGCCGGACCGGTCGGCGCCGATCGTGCCGTCGATCTACTTCCTGCGGGGTCGCTCGGAGACGATGCATCCGAACGTCCCCTACCCCGAGAACGGCTTCAAGGCGTTGTTCTGCACCTTCGCGAACATGTTCGTGCAGTCCCCGGACCTCAACCGTCTGTACGAGACGCTCGAGGAACTCGAGCTGATCGTGGTCGTCGATCCGATCCTGACCGAGACCGCCAAGTACGCCGACATCGTCCTGCCGGCGACCACCTGGTACGAGAAGACCGACCTCACGGCGAC
>SKNK01000100.1 GCA_007120565.1 Nitriliruptoraceae bacterium
AAGGGGATACGGTCGTGTGCCAGCCAGCCCCGGGCGCACAGGGTGGTGAGCGCATCGGTGTCGTAGGCGATCGGGAACTCCGGCCACGCGGCCAGCCGCACCAACGAAGCTCGGTTGCCGAGGAGGACGAGCCCCGGACGACGAGCGAGCAGCACCGGCTCGCTCCCGGTCGACGACGACTCGACGTGCACCTCGTGCTCGGTCACCCGCGCCAAGGTCCAGACACCCCCGAGTTCGTCGGTGTCGAGCTTCTCGGCATCCCGGGCCTCGCCGAGTGCCGTACCCCAGGGACGGCCGTCGGCGATCCGGGCGAGCCGAGGTAGCCCGCTGAAGGTGTCGAACGACCGCTCGGCCGCGCGCGCGTAGCTGCCGATCGCGGTGTGGGCGGCATGGATCGCGAAGGAGGCCCCGACGGTGTGTCGGCCGCGCCAGAGGGTCTGTTCCGGTGCGACGTCGCCGAAAGGCGAGCTGCGTTGCTGGGCATCGAGGATGGCACGCTTCACCGACTCGACGCGGGCGGGATCGGCGACCACGGCGACCACGAACAGGTTCACCGGGGGGCCTCCTGCCGGGTCGGTCGGCCTCGCGCACTCGCTCGGCGGCGCGAGAGGCGCGAGGCCTGGTGTCGCGATGTCACTGCGGACGCGACCAGATCGCCAGCTCCGATTCATGGAAGCGGGCGAGGGACTCGTACCCGGTCACACCCAGGGCCCGCCGCAACCCACCGATCAGGTTGAGCTGGCCGTCGTCCCGATCCGAGGGGCCGTGCAGGATCACCTCGGTCGAGCCAACGGTCTCGACCTGCTCGAATCGGCCGCGCGGGAGCGACGGGTGCGCGGCAGCGAAGCCCCAGTACGCGCCACCTCCGGGCGCTTCGGCCGCCGCAGCGAGCGGACGTCCCAGCATCACCGCGTCAGCGCCACAGGCGAGCGCCTTCGCCAGATCGCCACTGGTGGAGATCCCCCCGGACGCGATCACGTGGACGTAACGGCCGGATTCCTCGAGGTAGCGCGACCGCGCCGCCGCGACGTCAGCGATCGCGGTCGCCAGCGGCACCTCGATCCCGAGGGTCTGGTTGTTGGTGGAGACGTTGGAGGCATCCCCGTCGACCAGGACCCCGACCGCGCCGGTCCGCATCAGGTGGATCGCGGTCTTGGCCGAGGAGACACCGCCGAGCACGACCGGGATGTCGTACCGGGCGGTGAAGGAGCGCAGATCGAGGGGGTCGGCATCGGCGGGTCCGACGTGCTGCGCCGTGACCGCGACACCCTGGACCACCAGCAGCTCCAGGCCGGCCTCGAGGGCCGCCCCGTGCCAGCGTTCGACCCGCTGCGGCGTGAGGCTGCCCGCAACCACTCCGCCGCCGGCCTTCAGGGCCTCCACCCGCTCCCCGATCAGCTCCGGCTGCACCGGTTCCGCGTACAGCTGCTGGAGCCTGCGGGTCGCCGTTGGCCCGGGAGTGAGCGTCGCGATCTCCGCGAGCACGTCCTGAGGGTCGCGGTAGCGCGTCCAGAGGCCTTCGAGGTTGAGCACCCCGAAGCTGCCGAGTTCCGCCATGAGCGCCGCGGTCGACGGCGAGGTGACCGCGTCGAGCGGCGCGCCGAAGACCGGCAGATCGAGCTTGTAGGCGTCGAGCTGCCAGGAGACGTCCACCAGGGAGGGATCTCGGGTCCGTCGGCTCGGCACGAGCGAGAGGTCGGCGAGGGCGTACCCCGCCCGTGCCTGCCGTGCACCGCCGATCGTGGTCTCGAGCACCAGGTCCTCCAGGCAAGGGTGTAGCGCCGGGCAGGGAACGCCGGCGGTTCGCCGCGAGCGTAGTGGACGACGCTGACCGTCGGCAGCGGCGCCCCCAGGTCGCCCCCGGGTGGTGGACAGCGGCCGCGTGCGACGTCGCCGCCCCGTACGCTGGGCAGGACCGACGACCACCCCCCGGCCTTGGAGCGACGTGAGCGACGACCGTTCGGACGACCCAGAGGACGGCCCCGGCGATGGTTGGGGCGATGACGAAGGCTCCGGAGACGAGCACGACGACTTCGTCGCGATCCCCCTCGATGACCACGAGGTCGTCCAGATCCGACGCGATCTCCACGACCTGGAGTCCTTCGAGGACGTCTTCCGTCCCGAGGGCTACCGCGGGGTGTCGGTGTGGTGCCAGGACTGCATCGAGGACCACCTCTACCCGTGGGACATGCTGCGTGAGAACCTCCAGGTCCTGATCGAGACCGGCGAGACCCCGGTCCACGAACCGGCCTTCGCGCCCGAACCCGACCGCTACATCCCCTGGGACTACGCGCGGGGCTACGTCGACGCGCTCCACGAGGCGGGGCTCAACCGGCGGCTGGACGTCGACCAGTGTCCCCGGTGCCGGTTGCCGTTCACCGACGTAGCCAAGCAGGCCAACTTCTGCCCCCGTTGCGCCGCCCCACTGCTGACCGCGCGTCTCCAGCAGAGCCTGTTCGCCGCCGGGATGGATCAGGACGCCGTCGACGCGATCCTGGGCGACCTGGGCCTACCCAGTTAGAGCCGGCCCGTTGGATCTGCCTGGCTAGATCCGTCGGGCCAGGATGACCCAGATCGTGCGGAGCATGATCGTCAGGTCGAGGACCGGCGACCAGTTCACGAGGTACTGCAGGTCGTACCCGAGCTTGTACTCCGGGTCGGTGTGGTAGCGGCC
>SKNK01000008.1 GCA_007120565.1 Nitriliruptoraceae bacterium
AACAGCAAGCGGCTCGTCGAGGTCTCCAAGGACCGCTCGGTGCCCGCCTACCTGATCGACGATGCCACCGAGATCGACGACGCGTGGTTCGACGGGGTCGGCATCGTCGGTCTGACCTCGGGGGCGTCGGCTCCGGAGATCCTCGTCGAAGAGGTCATCGACTACTTCGCGGAGCGCGGTACCGACAACATCGACACCGTCATGGTCGTCGACGAGGACGTCGAGTTCAGCGTCCCGGCCATCCTCGCCCGCAAGCTCGCCGAGGTGGCGTCAGCCTGACGGCCAGCTACGTCGAGGTGGCGTCGGGGTCGCCCCGGTCCGAGCTGTCCTCTGCCTCGTCGTCGCCCTGGGTCGTGTAGACCTCCCAGAGGGGATCGGCCAACAGGTCGACCTGCCAGGGACGCATCCCGGCGAGTTCGCACAGCTCGTGGCCATCCTCCGGCTCGGCGGCGATGGCGTTCCACAACGCGCGAGACGGGCACAGGATCCCGGCGTCCAGTCCGAGGTCCTCGGCAACCTCGGCGCGTCGTTTGCGCAACGCATCGTGCAGGGCGCGGTCCCGATCGCTCCAGCGCCGCCCTTCGCCGGACCGCACGTCCACCTCGCCGTCGCGGGCCGCTTCGATCGCCGCGAACAGGTCCGGGGCATGTTCCCGTAGCTGCGGGCGACGGCGCTGGCTACGACGGACCAGCTGTGCCTCGGTGGCTGGTGGGTCGGTGGCGAGGTCGCGGAGGACGTCGTCGTGCAGGAGGCGGTTCGGCGCGATGTCGTGTTCACGTGCAGCACGCTCACGTGCCTCCCAGACGGCCCGCAGGATCGTCCGTTGCCGGTCGGACATGCGGCCGCTGCCCTTGACGCGGGACCAGTCACGCGTGTCCTCGCCGGTCTGCTCGATCGTCGCGGCGAGCTCCTGCTCGTACCAGTGGGTGCGCCCGGCGTCGTCCAGGCGGGCGCTGAGCTCGGCCCACAGCGCGGGGAGGTGCACGACGTCGCCTGCGGCGTAGGCGGCCATGCCGGGCTCGATGGGGCGCGCCTCCCAATCGGCGCGCTGGTAGGCGCTCTTATCGCCGTCGAGATGTACCCCGAGCAGGTCCTCGAGCAGTGAGCCGAGCCCGGTCGGAAGGCCCAGCACCGTCGCCGCCAGGGCCGTATCGGCCACGCGCTCCGGGGAGATCCCGCGGCCCTGGAGGGGCTCGAGATCGTTCTGGAGCGCGTGCAACACCATGAGCCGGTCCGAGTTGAAGAACCCGTCGACCTCGGGGAACCGTTCGATCGCCACCGCGTCGAGCAGCACACAGCGCCCCTCGACGCCCACCTGGATCAGCGCCGCGCGACGGAAGTAGCGGTGTGCATCCGCCCGTTCGACGTCCACCCCCACTACCTCGGCGTCGACGTTCGTCAGCGACGGCGAGACGTCCTCCGGCTGGTCGACGAACCGCACCTCGAGGTCGCCCGCCGGGATGGTGATGCCGGGGGAGGAGGGTTCGGTCACGGTGAACTCGTCGTCAGGGGTGCAGCCGGGGTGGAGTCCCCGGCTGCGGTCGAGCAGGCTACCTCCCCGGGGTGGACCGAGGGGGGACCCCGCGGGGTACGGTCCCTCCGGATCGAGCGCTTTCGAAGGACGAGAGGTGGACGATGACCGTCGGTGAGTCCCCACCGGCCACCCTGCTCTGTGTGCATCCTCACCCCGACGATGAGGCGATCAGCTGTGGTGGCGTGCTGGCCCGAGCGGCTGCCACGGGGATCCGACCTGTCGTGGTGACCTGCACCGGCGGCGAGGAGGGCGAGAACCTCGCCGGGATCGATCTGGGCGGTCGGCACCTGGCCGACCTTCGGCGCGAGGAGTTGGCGGACGCCCTGCACGCGCTGGGTGTGGAGCATCACCACTGGCTCGGCTATCGGGACAGCGGGATGGTCGACACGCCCGGCAACGAACACCCGGACAGCTTCCATGCAGCCGACCTGGAGGAGGCGGCGATCCGTCTGGCGACGATCATCCGAGCTGAGCGGCCGCAGGTGGTCGTCTCCGACGATGAGCACGGGGGCTACGGCCACCCGGATCACATCAAGGCCAACCGCGTGACCGTGCGAGCCGTCGAGCTTGCCGCCGACCCGCAGGCAGAGGTTCCCGGTGAGCCATGGCAGGTGGCCAAGCGTTACGTCCACACCCTCGGTCGCGGCCGCTTGCTCGAAGGACACCGCGCGATGCTCGAGGCCGGGTTGCCGTCCCCCTTCGGGGAGGACGACCTCGACGGGCCTGAGGCCGTGCCTTTCGGGGTCGATGACGCGTTGGTCACCACCGAGGTCGAGGTGGGGCCGTGGTTCGATCAGAAGCAGGCGGCGCTCCGGGCGCACCGCAGCCAGATCGGTGAGGACTCCTTCTTCCTCAACGTTCCCGACGATCTGACCGAGTCGTTCTTCGGTGTCGAGCAGTTCGTGCTCGAGGAGGGGACGCTGGGGCCGGAGCAGCCGGAACAGGACCTGTTCGCCGGCATCGTGCACGAGGCCGCCGCTTCGGAGGGTCGAGCGTGACCGACGACCTCCCCTCGCCCGACCGCTTCCGAGCGGTGATGGGACGCTTCACCACCGGGATCTCGATCATGACGGCCGTGGCTTCCGACGGACAGCCCCACGGTATGACGGCCAACGCGATCACCTCGGTGTCGTTGACGCC
>SKNK01000204.1 GCA_007120565.1 Nitriliruptoraceae bacterium
GCATCGACGTTCGCGCCGATCCCTGCGGGGAGCTGGGTGAACGTGAGGTCGACCTCGCCGTTGGCGAACAGCCGGTCGAGCTCGGCGATGTCGTTGGGGTAGGTCTCGCCTTCGCGCCACAGGTAGGGACGAAGCTCCTCGAGGAGGTCCCACAGCGGTGCCGCGGCATCGGGGTAGGCGTCCTCGTCGAACGTCTCCGCCCACGCGTCGGGGTCACCCGACAGCTCGTAGAACCACTGGGTGACGAACCGGGTGCCGTGGAAGGCCGGCGGAGCCGGGTAGGTGAACCGGCCCGGGTTGGCCACGATCCAGTCGGCGAGTTCGGCGTAGGAACGTGGCAGGTCCGCCTCGTCGGTCCGCGCCGAGTCGTAGACGAACTGGAACTGGGCACTACCCCAGGGTGACTCGGCGCCGTCGACGGGGTGCCCCGCATCGAGCCGGACCGCGGGATCGTCCCAGTCGACCAGCGAGGCGTTGGGGAGGTCCTCCGCCCACCCGGTCAGGAGCGCGTCTGCCTGGCGCATCGTCGCGAAGTTCTCGCCGTTGATCCAGATCAGGTCGATCGACCCGTCGCTGGATCGTCCGGCCTCGAGCTCGCTGAGCACGGCGTTCACCGCGTCGGCGGTGTCTGCCAACGGCACCCGGTTGAGGGTGATGCCGAGTTCGCTCAGTCGCGGCCCGTACACCTGGTCGACGAAGCGGTTGATCTCCGTGCTGCCACCCCACAGGTGCAGGTCCAGTGTCGTGCCGTCAGCCGCGTCAAGCACGGCCTCCCAGTCGCCGGGTTCGATCGTGGATCGATCTGCGGCATCGCTGCTGGAGAAGCCGCAGCCTGCCGCGATGAGCGCGAGGAGGAGCATCGCAACGATGCTCCGGGTCGGACGATACATGTAGGTCCCTCGGGTGCCGGAGTGGAGCGGTCCAACGGGTGGCTGCCTCGGCGTAGCAACCCGCTCCCTCGCGGGATCCTTCCACGCGGCCATGCAGGGGCGTGGAAGGGTTCTCGCCCTCGAGGGGTTATCGGGTTGTCCGGACCCGCCAGCGATCAGGATGGATGAGTGGCCGGTAGCTTGTGCCAGGTGGCCAACGACACGCGAGAGAACCGGTTCCGAGAGCAGGTGCTCTCGGAGCTCGAGGTGCTCTACCGGGTCGCGCGACGTCTGACCCGCAGCTCGGTCGAAGCCGAGGATCTGGTCCAGGACTCGCTGCTTCGTGCCTACCGTGCGTTCGACAGCTTCGATGGTCGCTATCCGCGGGCCTGGCTGCTGACCATCCTACGCAACACCCACTACAACCGGCTCCGCAAGAAGCAGCCCGACCTGCTCGACGACGAGGTGGCGCAACGGCTACCGGCCCCGGGCGCCGACGGCCGCCAGGACGCGACCTCGGACCAGGCACTCCACGATCACCTCGATCCGCTCGTCCGTGACGCGCTCCGGGCGCTGTCGCCGAAGCACCGGGCGGTGATCGCGCTCGTCGACCTCGACGAGCTGACCTACCAGGAGGCTGCCGACGTGCTCGGAGTTCCCGCAGGTACGGTGATGAGCAGGCTCCACCGCGCGCGCAAGAAGGTCCGCGTGCACCTGGAACGTTCCGGCTTCTCGGAGGGGCGGCGATGACTTTCCTACGTCGACGACCGTTGCCGTTGCCCAAGGAACCCGAGTGCCACGAGGTCGGTGCGGTGTTGCAGGCCTACCTCGACGGGGAACTCGGCCCCGATGACGCCGAGCTGGTCGCAGAACATCTCCGGTTCTGTGAGCGCTGCGAGATCGAGGCAGCCACGGTCACGCGCGTCGTGGACGCCATCAAGCGGCAACGTCCCGACCTCGATCCGGAACCGATAGATCGGCTCACCGGTTTCGTCGATCGGCTCACCCGCGACGGACCCCCGGACGGGCCGACGGCTAGCTGACCGACTGGCCGGCGTCGTCCAGGGCTGCGGTGGTGTCATCGAGCCATCTGCCGAGGTCGTCGATCACCTCGTCACGGTTGGTCTCGTTGAGCATCTCGTGACGACCACCCGGGTACAGCTTGCTGGTGACCTGGTGCAGGCCGGCCTCGGCGTAGAAGTCGAGCAGTCGCTGCACCCCCTTGCCCATGTCCCCGATGGGGTCCTGGTCGCCCGCGAAGACGTAGATGGGCATGTCCCGCGGGACGCTCTGCAGTCGTTCGGGCTGGCGGATCACCCGCAGGCCACTGAACTGGTCGAGCCAGAACCGGTTGGTGCAGAGGAAGCCGCAGCGTGGATCCGCGACGTATGCGTCGACCGTGCCCGGGTCGCGGGACAGGAAGTCGAAGTCCGTCCGTGGCGGGCTGAAGCTCTTGTTGTACGCGCCGAACACCGCGGCGTTGATCACCGCGCTGCGCCCTCGGGGTCCCTGGCGACGGATCTCGGCGCGGGCGAGCATCGCGGCCGCCTCCAGGTCCCGACTGACGTGGCGGGTCGATCCCGACAGCGCGATCCCCCGGATGGTGGCGGGGAAGGTGAACAGGTACTGCTGGGTGAGGTACGACCCCATCGAGTGCCCGAGCAGGTAGACCGGCACGCCAGGGTGGTCGTCGGTGACCCGCCGATTCACGCGGTACAGGTCGTCGAGCACCCGAGCCCAGCCCCGGTCCTCGGCGAAGAAGCCCAGGTCGTCCTCGGTCGCGGCGGTGAGCC
>SKNK01000410.1 GCA_007120565.1 Nitriliruptoraceae bacterium
CCTGGCACTCTTCGTCCTCGGCGGCGTCCTGCTGGTGGTGGTGTTCGCCCTCGCCGGCGCCGGGACCTGACCCCGGTTGCGCGCAACTCTACGACCGAAGCCGTAGCATCAGCGCCGCAGGGTTCGTCACGGGTCGGACGAGCGATACACCGGAGCTGGAGTGAAGACCACCACGACGTCCCCGACGTCGAAGCCTCATGACGCGGCGCCGCGAGGCACGCTGCTGGCCGCTGACCGGATCCTCACCCTCGGCCACGGCCGCAAGGATGCCCGGGCGCTGTTGATCCGCGGCAGTCGGGTCGTGTGGGTCGGCAACGATCCCGATCAGGCACCACCGCATGGCGACCGCGTCGAACTGCCTGGCTGTGTGATCGGGCCGGCGTTCGTCGACGCCCACGTGCATCTCACGCCCATGGGGTTGGCCCTGACCGGGTTGGATCTCAGCGAGGTGACCAGCGGAGCGGAACTCCTCCAGGCGGTCGCGACCTTCGCTGGAGCCCACACCGGACGGGTGCTGTGGGGGCACGGCTTCGACCCACACGGGTTCCCCGATGCCCTGCCGACGCCAGAGCAGCTGGCGGAGGTCGCCGGGGGGCGGTCGATGTACCTCTCACAGGTCGACGGTCACGCGAGCCTGGTCGATCGTCACACGCTGGCTGCCGCCCCGCTCGCCCGCGCCGAAGGCATCGAGCGGGATCAGTCCGGCACTCCCACCGGCATGCTGCGCCGCGAGGCCAACCACATCATGCGGCGTTGGAGCGTGGGGGCGATGGAGCAGGATGAACTCGACAGTGCCCGTCGCGAGGCGGTCGCTCACGCCGCGGCGCTCGGTGTGGGCTCGGTCCACGAGATGGGTGGTCCGGACGTGATGGGGCTCGCCGACCTCGACGCCTGGATCGACGGGACATGGCCCATCGAGGTCGTGCCGTACTGGGCTGGACTCGACATCCAGGCCGCGCTGGCGCGGGACCTGCGGCAGGTCGGGGGTGACCTGTTCCTCGATGGTTCGCTTGGAGCACACACCGCCGCCCTCGGACGTCCCTACCAGGACCGTCCGACCACCTCGGGCAACCTCGAGTTCGATGACGACACCTTGACCGATTGGTTCCTCGCGGCGGCCCATGCCGGACTCCAGACCGCCGTGCATGCCATCGGCGACGCGGCGTTGGAGCAGGCGGTGCGCTGCTGGAAGCAGGTCAACCACGAACTCGAGGTCGAAGGCGTGCACGACGCGGTGCGCCGCGGGCGTCACCGCCTCGAGCACGCCGAGATGCTGAGCACCCGCCTCCTCGATGACATCGCTGAACTGGGGTTGGTCGTCTCGGCTCAGCCGGGGTACGAGACCAAGTGGGGCGTGCCGGGTGGGTTGTACGAGCGGCGCCTCGGTCCGGAGCGAGCACGCGCGACGAACCCGTTCCGTGCGATCGCAGACCGCGGTATCGGGCTGGCGTTCGGATCGGATGCCAACGTCACGCCGATGGACCCCTGGGCGTTGATCATGGCGGCGCAACATCGGCGGCACGAGCAACACTCGGTCAGCCGGCTCGAGGCCGTGTCGATGGCGACTCTCGGCGGAAGGAGCGCCGCCCGCCAGGACCGCTACGTCGGCGTGGTCCGGGCGGGGATGCGGGCGGATGTCGCCGTCTTCGAAGGCGACCCCTACCGGGCGGATGACCCCCGTGGGACCCGCTGCCTCGCGACGGTCGTCCATGGTCGCGTGGCGCACGGTGATCTGCCGTTGCCCGACGCTCCCGGGCGGGTTCCGACCCGGGTCTGACCGCCACGTCCCCCGGACGACCGGCGCGCCGAGGACCGGACACGCGCGGCCAGCGGCCGCCTGCCGAGGCCGCACGCGCGCTCCGCGCAGACCTGCCGACCCTCGACGCGTCCGCGCTTGACGCAGGGTGGTCCTCGGTGGTTGCGTGCCACGCACATCGGTGGTCACGCTCGAGCTGGTGGACGGCCAGCACCCAGGGGCCCACAGGGTGGAGCATGGGGCGCTGAATGACCGAGCTCGAGACGTTGCCACCGAGGCGAGTGACCGCTTAGTAGACAACGTGGACGACCCAGCCGTACCGGGTCGCCACGGCCCCAACGGCGGGAACCTCGCCCGGTCTCGCAGGGGCCCCGGACCACCGGTCCGGGGCCCCCGCTGGTTGCAAGCCCATCGTCGCTCGTGGTCAGGGATCCTCGGTGGTCGAGGTAGCCTCGTCCTCGCTGAACCTGACGCTTCGACAGGTCGGTCAGCCATCTGGGGCGGGAGGTCGGGTCCCTCGCCGCTTGCGCGATCTTGACCCGCTCTGGTACCAATCCGCCTCGTCAGGCGGTTGCCCGACGAAGAATGCGAGCAGGAGTACCGCGGTGGCAGCTCGATCGAGGGTGGACGGGGTCAGCGATGACGTCGACGAGGCCGCCGAGGAACCGCTCGACCCCGAGGTCGTGCTCGACGAAGACCTCGATGAGGGGCTCGAAGACGTCGACGCGGCCCTGGAGGACGAGGACTTCGACGACAGCGACGACGCGCTCGACGACGATGACCTCGATGACGATGGCCTCGATGACGATGAGCCGGATGTCGATGAGGACCTCTCGATCGCCGAGGCAGCCGACGAAGGGGACGACACCGACGACGCCGACGAGGTCCTCGAGACCGCGGTGGTA
>SKNK01000377.1 GCA_007120565.1 Nitriliruptoraceae bacterium
AGGGAGAAGATCCCGAACCCGGTCCAGACCATCAACAGGATCGCCGCACCCATGCTGGGCGCCAGGGCCGGCAGGGTGACCTTGCGCAGGGTCCGGACGAGGCCGGCACCGCTCATGCGTGACTGTTCCTCGAGGCTCGGATCGATGTTGCGCAGCCCGGCGGACATCATGAGGAAGACGTAGGGGACCTGGTAGACGGCGTAGATCGAGATCAGCCCGTACCAGGAGTGGATGTTGAACGGTCCCTCGGCGAGGGACAGGCCGAACAGCTCCAGGAAGTCCCGGATCCATGCGTTGAGCAAGCCGGCCCGGGGCGACAGCAGTAGGACCCAGCCGACCGCACCGGCGACCGGGGGAAGCAGGAACGGCAGCAGGGGCAACGCATCGGTGACGAACCCCATGCGTGCGTCCGTGCGCTCGTTCAGCCAGGCGAACACCGATCCGATCAACAGCGCGAGGATGCCGCTGACGAGCACGACGGCGATCGTGTTCCCCAACAACGGCAGCAGGTCGGGCACGGCCAGCGTGTCGCGGATCGGCTGCAGCGTGAGTTCGCCATCGACGTAGAACATGCCGACGACGACCCGTCCGAGGGGGACGATCGCCAACGAAGCGAGGGCGAAGGCGACCAGCAGGCTGAACACGGCGAACGGCGAGAGTCGGTCCCGCGCCGAACGCAGCAACCGTGACCTTCGCGAGGTCGTCTCGCGCTCGTCGACCACCGAGGTTTCCGTCACGCTCCCACCCTCTCCACGGCGCGACCCGGCGCCACTCCCGCGAGTCACCCGCTCTCCCTACCGTAGTACGCCCCCACAACGTAAGTCATCCTCGTGACGGCAGTCAAGATATCGGCGCAGAATGAGCGCAGGCGCTGGTGCGGGACGACGAGCGTGCCTCCTCCCGGTCAACGAACCCCATCCTCGGCACCCAACCCCACTAGACTGGTCCGACAGACGGGCTGGGTCGAAGACGGTCCGTGCCGCGGCTCCGAGGGTCAAGGGCACCATCGATGAGCGGCTCGCTCGTTGATCGGGGCACCCTCTCAGGGACGTGACGGCCGTCGTGGGAGCGAACCAACGTGAGAGAGCTTTCTTGATGAACGGTGTGGATGCCGACCGCAACGGCGTGCCGCGCCAGTACGCCGCCGAAGGGCTGCGCCCCCAGACGCTGGTGTTCACCCTGCTGGGGCGGCACATCGCACCGTTGGATGTCCCCGTCGCCTCCTCGACGTTCCTGGAGGTGCTCGGGCGGTTGGGCGTCTCCGTCCAGGCCGGTCGCTCCACCCTCACCCGGATGGTCTGGCGCGGCCACCTCGAACGCCACCGGGTCGGGCGACGTGCCTACTTCTCGATCAGCGACAAGCTGCGACGGGTGCTGCAAGAAGGGGGACGACGGATCTTCGAGGCACCCGTCCGCGACGTCCCCGATGACGTCTGGACCCTGCTGAGTTTCTCGATCCCGGAGAGCAAGCGTGCGGATCGTCACAGTCTGAGGACCGCTCTCGCCTGGAACGGCTTCGGGCTCCTGCGCAACGGGCTCTGGATCGCTCCCGGCGACGTCGACGTCTCGGCGATCGTGGCCAAGCTCGACCTTCAGGATCGCGTCGAGGTCTTCTCTGCCCGACCCTCGGGACCAACCGACCTGCAGCGTGTCGTCAACGAAGCCTGGGATCTGCCAGCGATCGCCCAGCAGTACCGCGACTTCATCGACGAGTGGGATCGGGCCCTGCCTCCTACCGACGAAGGCCACCTCGCCCCTCAGATCAGGTTGATCACCCACTGGCAGCAACTGCTGGTCGACGACCCGGAGCTTCCCCCGCGCTACCTCCCCGAGGACTGGCCAGCGATGGAGGCCTACGAGCTGTTCCTGCGCACCGAGGCGGCGCTCAGCCCCCAAGCGCACAACGAGTTCGTCGAGCTGCTGGACGCCCTGGACCACGTTCCCGCCACCTGAGACCGGAACGTGAGCCACGATCGGCGAGAGGGTGAGCCTTGAAGGGCACGTCACCGTCACCTCCCAGGGGCTTCCGACCACTCGACCCCGAGGTGGTGCGAGACCCGCACGCGACGTTCGCGAAGCTGCGAGCGAGCTGCCCGGTCGCCCACAGCGATGAACTCGGTGGGTTCTGGTTGTTGACGCGCTACGAGGACGTCGTTCGGGTCGCGACGGACACCTCGACGTTCATCAGCGGGGTCCAGAACGTGATCCCCAAGCTGCCGGACACCGGCAAGCGTGGACCGCTTCACCTCGACCCACCCGAACACACCGCGTACCGGCGCGCCCTCAACCCCGCGTTCGCTCCGCAGCGGGTGGCCGCGTGCGAGGGACGGATCCGCGAGGTGGCCGAGGAACTCGTCGCTCCTCTGGTGGATGCCGGACGTGGCGACGCGGTGCGTTCGCTGACCGCGGTCCTGCCCATCCGCGCCCTGTGCGTCCTGCTCGGCATCGAAGACGACCTGGCCGACGCCTTCACCGAGAGCACGGAAGCCTTCGTTCGGGCCATCCATGAGGATGACCGCGAGGTGATACCCGAACGCAGCTACCGCATCTACGACCTCGCGCGGACCGCGATCGCGGAGCGTCGCGCCAGCGGGGTAGCGACCGACGATGCACTGGATGCCCTGCTGAGGAT
>SKNK01000395.1 GCA_007120565.1 Nitriliruptoraceae bacterium
CCCGACCGAGGCGATCCGACGGCCGCGTTCGATGATCAGGTCGACGTCTCGAGCACGGTCAGGCCGTCGTAGCTCACGGTCAGGTCGCGGACCCCGGCGACGACCCGCCCACCAGCCCTCCGGGCGCATCCGGGTCAGAACCTGAGCAGGAGGAACACCACGACCGCGATCCCGATACCCACGATGCCGAACGCCGTGGCGACCACCGCCTTGCGCCGCTGCTCTGGCACGTGTTCGAGAGCGGTCAGCGTCGAGCCGGAGACCACCCCGGCCGCCGCTCCGATCACCATGCCCATCACCATCTGGTCGACCAGCAGGCCCACCACCAACCCCAGGCCTGCCCCGATCCCGGCGCCGATGGGCAGCCCCCAACCAGCGGGGCGAGTCGTCCCTTGGTCCATGTCGTCTCCGAAGACACGGGCGGGCGAGATGTGCGCCCTGCTGGTGCGCACCATTGGCGCGCACCGCCCACAGCCCAGGGTTCCCGCCGATCGCGGCAAGACCAGGGCCAACCGTCCCGAAGCGCCAACGGGAGACCATCGCTCGACCACAGCCGCGCCCGACCCATCGTGACGAGAGCCCTCAGGCCTCGGCGCTCGCCTCCGCGCGCTCTAGGCTCAGCTGGGCGCGTTCCCACTGGTCCATCAGCCGCGCCGCCTCGTCCTTAGCTTTCGCGTGCTCGGCCACGAGTTGCTTGACCTTGTCGCCGTCCTCGTAGATCTGCGGGTCGGCGAGCTGGCGGTTCAGGCCAGCGACCTCGGCCTCGACCCGGCCGAGTTTCTGTTCGACCTGCCGGACCTCCTGGCGGAGATCCTTGGTGGCCTGGTACCGGGCGTTGCGACGGTCGGCCTCGGCACGCTTGTCACGTTTCGCCTTGGCTTCAGCCTCCTCACGACGTCCGGAGCGGCGATCTGCAGGAGCGCTACGCGAGGGGCCGGTGGTGGCCGGCCGCTCGTCACGGGCTCGCAGCTCCTCGTAGGTCCCGTCGAAGAAGCGGACCTTGCCGTTACCCACCTCCACGATCCCGTCGGCGACCGACCGGATCACGTGCCGGTCGTGGGTGACCAGCACCGCGGCTCCGGCGTAGGCCTCCAACGCATCCTCGAGGACATCCCGTGAGGCGAGGTCGAGGTGGTTGGTCGGCTCGTCGAGCAGCAGCAGGTTCGCCGGCGAGGCCATGACCTTCGCCAGCCCGAGTCGGGTTCGCTCGCCTCCGGACAGCTGCCCGACCTTGCGTTCGGCGAGGTCGCCGGGGAAGCCGAAGGCTCCAAGCATCGACCGGTGGTTGATCTGACGATGGCGGTCACCGAGCGCGGTACGGAACTCCTCGAGCACCGTCTTGTCGAGGTCCATCACCTCGGCCTGGTGCTGGTCCACCACCGCTACCTCGACGTTGGCACCGAGCTTGACCTCACCGCCGACGATCGGAACCTGCTCGACGAGCGCGCGCAGCAAGGTGGTCTTGCCCGCACCGTTGGGCCCGATCAAGGCGATGCGACGGCCGCGCTCGATGACGAGGTCGACGTTCTCGAGCACCGTCAGGTCGTCGTAGCGCACGGTCAGATCACGAACCTCGGCAACGACCCGGCCGGGGCGGGGTGGATCGGGGAAACCGAACCGGGCCACGAGCTGTTTGTGGTCCGGCACCTCGATGCGTTCGACCTTGTCCAGGGCTTTGATCCGCGACTGGACCAGGCGGGCCTTGCTGGCCTTGTAGCGGAACCGTTCGATGAAACGCTCCTGCTGGGCGATCACCCGATCCTGCTGAGCCCGCTGTGCGCGGAGCTGCTCCAGCCGCTGCTCCCGCTGAACCACGAAGGCCTCGAAGCCACCGAGCTCCGCAGCCAAGGTGCCCGAACGGACCTCGTAGGTGGTCGCGGTCCCTGCAGCGAGCTCCACGATCGTGTCCGCGACCGCATCGATGAAGTCGCGGTCGTGGCTGACGAACAGCAGCGAACCGGGTAGCTGCTGGAGCTTGGTCTCCAGCCACGCGATGGTGTCGAGGTCGAGGTGGTTGGTCGGTTCGTCGAGCACCAACAGATCCGGCTTGGCCAGGAGCAGACGCGCGAGGGCGACCCGGACCCGCCAGCCACCCGACAGCTCGGAGGTGGGCCGGTGCGCGTCCTCGGGAGCGAACCCGAGACCGGCGAGCACCCGGTGGGCCTCGCTCTCCAACTCGTAGCCACCCAGACGTTCGAAGCTGTCCTGGGCGGTCGAGTAGCTGGTCAGCAACGACTCGTGCTGCTCCTCGGGCGCGGTCTCCAGCTGCTGTTCGAGGTCACGCAGCCGGACCTCCAACGCCTGGATGTGGGCCGCGCCTTCCAGGACGTGCTCCAGCACCGACGAGGACTCCCCCACCGCATCGACGACGTCCTGCGGCAACCAACCGACCCGCAGGTCCTTCGGACGGCTGACCGTCCCGACATCGGGGTCTCGTAGCCCCAGGATGGTGTTGAGCAGGGTGGTCTTGCCTGCACCGTTGCCGCCGACCAGGGCCACGCGCTGCCCCGCGGACACCTTCATCGAGACGTTGCTGAACAGCGGCTGCGCCCCGAGGGTCACCGAGACATCGGACAACGAGAGCACAGCACAACTCCGGATGGAGAACGGGAGGGGAAAGGCGATGGCCCG
>SKNK01000049.1 GCA_007120565.1 Nitriliruptoraceae bacterium
GAGTTGATGTAGATCGAGATGTCCTTGTCCGGATCCTCGCCTTCGAGGTGGATCAGCTGCGCCATCACGACGTTGGCGATCTCGTCGTTGACCGGCGTGCCGAGGAAGACGATGCGCTGTTGCAACAAGCGCGAGTAGATGTCGAACGCACGCTCGCCGCGGTTGGTCTGCTCGACAACCGTTGGAACGAGGTAGTTCAACGGCGAGTCGGGTCCGATGCCGGTGGTGTCCACGGGAGAGCTCCGTTCGTGAGGTGCAGCCACGGTTCGCTGCAGGCGGAAGCGTACCGGCGTCGTCGCACGCGCCGGCGGGGCTGCGTCGATGGCACGCAGGTGCGGTCTCGGCGCCGACTGACGAGATCCCGGAGACCGACAAGGTTGGCACGGGATCACCACCGATATCGGGGATGACCTAGGCCGCTCGCACAGGGGTCCAGCTCGACCGGACAGGGCGGCACCCGTACCGTCGCGGTTCCCCTTCTTCAGGAGTTCGTGTGTCACGACCCCGTTTGGTGCCACTGACCGTGGCTGCGCTCAGTGCCCTCATCCTCGCCGCCTGCGGCAACGGCACGGGCGAGACCGACGACGCCGCGCAAGACGCCGACCAGCTGCCAGATGAACTCGGCGAGATCGAAGACGAGTTGGATCTGGATGAGATGGAGGGCGAACTCGACCTCGACGATCTGATGGGAGACCAGGACGACCTGCCCGACCCCAACGAGAACGTCGAAGACGGCACCTTCCGGGGGGATGGCATCGTGCTCCCGATCCCCGAGGGCTTCGAACTCGAGCCGACCGCGTACATGCAGGGCCTGGTCGCCGCCGTGACGGAAGACGGCTTGCAGCAGATCGCTGGTCAAGCCGTCGATTCGACCACGCTGCCGGATCCCCTGGACCTCGATGAGCTCGCCGATGCCAACCAGGAGCAGCTCGGCGAGGCGACCTCGGACGAAGAGACCGACATCGCCGGCGCGACGCGTGCCCGCATCCTGCGGTTCGACGACGTTCCGGGCCAGATGGAAGGACAGCCGGACCTCTCGTTGCTGCTGGTTCTCGCCGAGGACGGCGAGGGCGAGATCGCCATCTTCAACTACGTCGCTCCCAGCGAGGACTTCGATGAGGACGAGGCGCAGGCGCGACTCGCCGACATCGGTTTCGACCCCGACAGCTCTCCGCCAGACCCGGAGCCGGCCGCACCGGCCCCGGCCCCCTGACCTCCCGACCCTCCGATCACGGGCGTTCCCCCCGTCGCCCGTGACGCACAAGGCCCCGCGCTCTCCGCGGGGCCTTGTGCGTTGGGTTGGAGTGCGATCTGCGACCGTGCAGGTGCCGCCTAGCCAGCGGCAGCCGTGGACGCAGCCACGGGCCGCGGCAGTGACACCTCGAGGCAGCTTCCCCCTCCGGGTCGGGTCGAGGCACGGACGTTGCCATCGTGCAGCGCGACGAACTCCTTGACGAGCGCGAGCCCCAGTCCCGCACCGGGCTGCGCGTCCTTGCGCCGGTCCGGCCCTTGGACGAACGGCTCGAAGATCCGCTGCTCGTAGCCATCGGGGATCCCCGGGCCCTGGTCGTAGACCCGTAGCGTGACCTCTTCACCGGACCGCTCGAGTTCGAGGCGAACCAGCCCGCCGGGCGGCGTGTAGCGGACGGCGTTGGCCAGCAGGTTGGCCACCACTCGCTCGATCTTCGGGGCATCGATCTCGACGACCGTTGGCTCCAGATCCAGTTCGAGGTGGCGATCACCGACCTCGACCTCGCGACTCACCCGGGTGACCAGTTGTGCCAGATCGTGGGGTTCCCGCGTGGCGACCATCAACCCGCTGGACAGGCGATCCACGTCCAGGAGGTCGCTGATCAGACCGTTCAGGCGAGATGCGTTGGTCACCATCTTGCCGGCCAACTCCTGCCGTTGCGTCTCGGAGAGCTGGGAACCCCGTCGCTCCAGCGTCTCTGCGAACCCGGACACCGCCGTCAGCGGCGTCCGCAGTTCATGCGAGGTCGCACGGAGGAACGACAAGCGCATCTGCTCGCTCTCCCGCAAGCGATCGGCCTGCAGGTGCAACAGCCGCGTCTGCAGGTAGACCGCGGCGGTGACGGCGAGCCACACCCCGATGTCGGCGACCAGGTCGCTGCCCCAGACGGCATCGAACGCCGGGTCGTAGAACGCGGGGCTGGCGGCAGCCAGACAAGCGGCGACGACGTTGACCACGACCAACCGGAGACCAACGGTCAGCGCCGAGGCGACCATGATCGCGACCACGGTGTCCTGGTAGATCGTTTCGGTCCCGCCGGTTACGGCGAAGAGCACCGCCAGCATGGCTGCGGCGATGATCCCACCGGTTGCTCGCCAGACGGGCCACACCCGCCGCATCCCGATGCTCAGGGCGCCTACCACCGCCACCACGGACACCAACAGCGCGAACCCGCGATGCGTGCCCTCCGGTTGGGCCATCCCGATGCTCAGCGCGACCGCCAACGCCAACCCGACGATGACCACCTGGTGGACGCGTACCGCCCCGGAACCCCGAGAGGCCTCGCCCATCAACACCACACCGGACACCAGCGGAACATCATGCTTCGCCCACCCTCATGCGCAGTCGAACCCACCTCGACCGTCGCTCCAGGCAGTA
>SKNK01000344.1 GCA_007120565.1 Nitriliruptoraceae bacterium
GGGGATGTGGTAGACGAGCGTGGGCACATCGGCACGGTCGGCGATCGCCGTGTGGACGTCCACGACCTCCACCGGGGACAGCGGCTGGTACGACGGCGCGAGCACCAGTACGGCGTGTGCACCCGTCCCCGCGAGCCGGGCCACGTCGGCGTGCACGTCCTCGAGGGTCGCCCCGCAGGCCCCCGCGATCACCGGCACTCCCGTGCCGACCGCGGCGGCGGTCACCGCGCGGCGGTCCGCAGGTGAGAGCAACGTGCCTTCGCCGGTCGTTCCGGCGATCAGCACACCGCTCGCGCCGAGGTCGGCCGCCTCCTCGGTCAGCCGCGCCAGTGCCGTCAGATCGAGCTCACCCGGCGCGTGCAGCGGAGTCACGAGGGCCGGGAATGCGCCGGAGAGTTCCAAGGGTGTGGCTCCTTCAGGGGGTCCCCGACAACCTAGGCTGTACCAGCGTCAGGTAGCACGCCACGAGGCACTGAAGGAGCTCAGGTGACCGCCCTGTACCGCGTCGGCAGTCGGATGTTCGAGCTCGGCTTCCGTGCGCTGGCCCTCGACCTGCGTAGCCAGGGACATCACCACATCCCCGCCACCGGACCGGTCATCCTGGCAAGCAACCACATCAGCTACCTCGACTTCGCGTTCGTCGCACTCGCGCCACCCCGACCACGGCGCGAGGTGCGGTTCCTCGCCCGCAACGAGTTCTTCGACAAGCCGGTCGTTGGGACGCTGCTGCGCAAGCTCGGCCAGATCCCCGTGGACGTGCATGGTGACGCGCGAGCATCGGCAACCGCCGCGCAGGATGCGCTCAAGCGGGGCGAGGTCGTCGGCGTACACCCCGAGGGCACGATCAGCCCCTCGTTCGTCCCCCGTCGGGCGAAGAGCGGGACGGTGCGGCTCGCTGAGGCCTCCGGGGTCCCCATCATCCCGGTGGCTCTGTGGGGCAGTCAACGCACGCTCACCAAGTGGCGCGATCCTCGACCCCAGCGTGGCGCCGTGGTGATGGTCCGCTACGGCGAGCCCTACGAGCCCTCCGGGCGGACCGCGATGGCCCGCAGCGCCGACCTGATGGCCAGGATCGATGAGTTGCTCGGCCAGGTGCAGGCGTCGTACCCGCAACGACCTGGACCTCCGCCAGACGACTGGTGGATCCCAAAGCATCTCGGCGGGTCCGCACTCAGCCCCGAGGAGGCCGACCAGCGGATCGCCGATCAGATGGCTCAACGGCGCGCCTCCCGGCGCGGTGAAGCGGCGTAGCTCGGCGCGATGACCGCCGTTTCCCCCAGACATTCTGAAGCTCCGGAGCACGGGGGATGCGCCGGAGCCTCAGAGTCTCAGCGGATTTCCCGCCGGACACCCTTGTGAGCGCCAGGGGGACGGGCCCCGTGACGGTGGAGGCCCAACACCCGGAACGTCGTGCGCTGAACGCTCACCTGGCCGCGAGCCGCGCCCTTGCCGCGGTCATCCGCAGCGACGGTCCTGTCCCGTCGGATGAGGTGTTCCCGTCGCATCGATCTCGAAGGGGATCAAGCAGGCGGTGACCTCGCCGTCCGGTTCGATCACGTACTCCGCGACCGCGGTGGTCGCCCCCGCCACGGAGTGGCGTGGCCACACGAAGTTGCCGAGGTTCCAGAAGACCGGGACCCCCTCGACGTGTTCCAAGGGCTGCAGACGGTGCGCGTGGTGGCCGAAGATCACGTCGGCCCCGGCCTCGATCATGGCATCGGCCTTCACCCGATCCTCGGGACGAGGCTCGTAGGCACCCTCGTTGCCCCAGTGGACCGTGGTGACGACCAGATCAGCGTCCGCAGCTGCCACCTCGATCGCCTCCGCCATGCGGTTGGGGTCGTAGCCCGTCGGCTGGCCGGGTCGGTCGCCGCGAGCGGTCCACTCCGGAACGGGAACCACACCACCGAACCCGATCATGGCGATCCGCCACCCGTTGACCTCGACGATGCGCGGTTCGTAGGCGTCCTGCTCGTCCTCCCCGACGCCGATGGCTTCCATCCCGGCTGCCTCGACGTTGTAGCGGGACTCCACCATCGCGGGGATCCCGTAGTCGCCGCTGTGGTTGTTCGCCAAGGTGACAACGTCGACCCCTGCGTCGCGCATCGGTTCGAGCCCGTCGAGGGCACAGCGGAAGACGAACTGCTTGTCTTGAGGTTCACCGCCATCGGTCGCGGCGCACTCGAGGTTGGCGATCACCAGATCCGCCTGTGCGAAGGTGTCGCGGGCGCCATCCCAAGCGGCGGCGAACCCGGAGTCACGCAGGACCGGGACGTAGCTCGGATCCAGGTTGACGTCACCGACGTGGTGGATGACCAACCGCTCTCGTGCCGGTTCCGTTGCCTCCTCGTCACCCACCTCGGTGGGAGGAGCCGTCGCCGATGCTTCGTCCGGCTGCTCGTGATCCTCGGGCTCGTCCGACATCCCCGACGAGGTAGCTGGTTCCTCCGCAGCTTCGCCGGGATCGACGTCCTCCGCAGGCTGCTCACCCGAGGGAACGGCTCGCTCATCCTCGCTGCCCTCGGGCTCACCGCGCTCCACCCCGAGAGCAGCGAAACCGATCAGCCCTGCGGCGAGGAGCACGAGAGCCACGATGACCATCACGGTCCGGGTGCTGGTCAACGACA
>SKNK01000347.1 GCA_007120565.1 Nitriliruptoraceae bacterium
GAGCTTGTGGTCGGCGGCGATCTCGGTGATCCGTCGGGCGAGGTCGAGGTCCTTCTGGGTCACCCATTCGACGACGTGTTCGTTGCCGTCGCCGTCGCGGTAGATGGCGTCGACGCTGACCAGTTTGAGGTCGACGTACCCATCGCCGATCGACACGCTTGGGTGGTGTCGGAGTTCGTCGCCCGCCTCGCCAACCGCAGTCACGAACCGTGCGCCCGTGCCGAAGTCGTCGACCAGGTAGCGGGCATGCAGCCCCTGGGCCAGCTTGCGCCAGTCGGTCAGCTTCGCCTCGGCGATCTCGTCGCCCTTCAGCATGTCCATGTCCGGCACCCGCTTCGTGATCCAGCCGCAACACTCGTGCTCATCGCCTCAGCACCACCGGGCACCGCGGCGAGGAGATCGGCTGAGCTCCCCTCGGACACTACTCCGCGTCCATCACGAAGGGAATGCCTTGCGCCACAGCAGCCCGTAGTAGCGGCCCGGCTGTTGCGGAGTCGTTCCTGTCCCTGGCCCTGCACCGCTTCGGGCCGAACGGGCTGTGGCTCCTCGACGAACCTGAGGCCGCACTGTCCCCGCAGGGATGCCTGGCACTGCTCCACCGTATCCACGAACTCGTCGACGAGGGCAGCCCATCTCGACCCACGCACCGCTGTATCCCCACGCGACGCTCTACGGACTCGACGACCGAGGGCTCCAACCGTCGAGCTACGACGGCGCCAAACACGTCTCCCTGTTCAGGTCTTTCCTCGACTCGCCCGAAGCGTTCCTCCGCCACCTGCTGGACTGACAACTCAACGAGGGTGGCGACCGCCCACCCTGCGGAGGGCCGCTATCCGGCTGACTGGGTGAAGATCCGTCGACGTCGGCGCTCGAACTCCTCGACGAGCGGGGTCGGGTCGGCCACACCGACGAGCATGAGGGTGTCGAGATCGTGTCCCTCCGCGATGAGCAGGACGCCTTGACCGTCGAGGGTGAACGTGGCGACCCCGACATCGGTGTCGTCGTGGGTCAGCAGTCGGGCGGTGACCGCCGCGCCGTCGACCCGCAGGTTGCCATCGCGCCAGCGGTCGGACAGCCGCGCCTCCCACCGTTCCCGCAACCGCTCGTGGTCCAGATGACGGGCGCGCATCCGGCGTTCCATCTCGCGACTGTCCGTAGGCTCGTCACCGTCGAGGTCGAGTGGGGATGCGGGGAAGGCTCGCTCCACGAACTCGGTCAGGGCGTAGCCCTCGGGGTCGGTCCAGCTCTCGCGTGAGAAGCGGATCTCGACCCGTGGGGCCGGCGGCCGCCAGCCCGGAGTGTGAAGGTCGGGGTCAAGTAGCGGGTCGCCCTGGTCGGCGACCACCGTCACCTCCCGAAGTTCCCGCGGGGCGCGCGGGGGGATCGACCAACCCAGCCCTCCGATGGTCAGCTGCTCCGGCCACCCTTCTGGCACGAGAAGCGCAAAGCCGCTGATCTGCTCACGGATCCCGGTGAGCTCCTCCTCGAGCTCGCGTTGCCAGGCGCGCTCAGGTGCGACCCGCCAAAGCACGTCGCGCCGACCACCGCGGCCGACCGCGGTGGCGAGCGACCAGAGGAAGGCCCCGACCATCGCCGAGACGGGCACGCCGACCAACGCCATCCACCAGGGCGCCGGTGTGAGGAGCGCGACCGCTACCGCAGGTGCGACCGCGATCGCCCCCACCGCCGCGTAGAAGAGCGGCATCGGATGCCACCGACGGGCATCACGCACGGCCGCCAGCACATCGAGCGGAAGCCGTGCCCGCCGATGCCACCCGGACCCCGCCTGATGCAGCGCGCGGTAGCTCGAGGCACCCGACCAGGACGCGCTGCAGTTCCGGCAGTACCACGAGGTACCCGCCCCCGCACCATGGGTGAACCAGCGTGCGAGCTGCTCACGGCGCGACGCAGGACGAAACGCATCCCCACCACACCGCTCACAGACCTCCGGGGACTCCCCCTCGAGGTTTCGCATCGCAGCCCTTCTCCTCCTCGACGCTGCTATCGGCCCCGATCGACTCCGGGCTCCGTAGGTCGTCGATCATCGAACCTTGCCACAACGCCCGGATCATCCACGGGGCTGTGGCGGTCGCCGCATCTTCTGATGGCCGTTCGCTGGAGGGGTTGGGTGGCGTGGTGGTCCGGCCGCTGCAGGGGCGGGGAAGATGAGGTGCCGGGATCCATGACAACCTGTAGGTGCTCCCGTGCGTCTCGTCAGCGCACCGCAAGCGGTGCGCTGCCTTGCCCGCGCCCTCGCCTCGTGCTCAGCTCAGGTCGGTGACCACGGTGCGGATGGGATGGCCCTCGCGGGTCTCCAACGCGTGCAGTGCATCGGGAACCTCGCTGAGCGCGATCGTGGAGGTGACCGACCGGGAGAGGTCGAGTCGCCCCTCCTCCAGGAGGTCGAACAGTTCGCCGAGGTCCTGGGGCGTCGAACCGAAGGATCCCACGAGTTCGGTCTCCTGGGAGACGAACAGGGAGATCGACACCGTCTGGAGCTTCTCGTTGGTCAGCCCAACGACGGTGCACCGGCCCCCCGGTGCCAGCGACTTGATGGCCTGGTCCACGGTCTTGGGCGATCCGACGAACTCGATGGCCCGGTCGGCGCCGCCCCCGGTCA
>SKNK01000466.1 GCA_007120565.1 Nitriliruptoraceae bacterium
ACCCACTGTCCGGTGCGGGCCGCGTGGTCGCGAGCGGACCCGGCCCGGATGGCGACCCCGATATGACCACCACCTACCTCGGCATGACCCTGCGCAGCCCGGTCGTCGCCTCGTCCAGCCCGCTGACCGGCGATCTGCCGTCGCTGAGGGCACTCGATGCCGCCGGCGTGGGTGCGGTCGTGCTGCCGAGCCTGTTCGAGGAGCAGCTCGAACACGAGATCGCCGAGGTGGATCGCTTCCTCGGCATGTCGGCAGACGTCAACCCGGAGGCAACCTTCGGCTACACGCCGGTGCTGGACAGCTACAACCACGGGTCGGTGCGCTACCTGCGTCTGGTCCGTGAGGCGAAGGGCGCCGTCCGCGCCCCGGTGATCGCCAGCCTGAACGGTGCGACCACGGGCGGGTGGACCGCCTACGCCCGCATGATCGCCGATGCCGGCGCGGACGCGATCGAACTGAACGTCTATCAGGTCGCCGCGGACCCGGACCGCACAGGCCGCGAGGTGGAGAACGAGACCCTGCGGATCGTGGAGTCGGTGGTCGGTGCGTGTGACGTGCCGGTCGCGGTCAAGCTGTCGCCGTACTTCTCGTCGCTGGCCAACCTCGCGATCCGGTTGGTCGATGCCGGCGCCTCGGGCCTGGTCCTGTTCAACCGCTTCTACCAACCAGACATCAACCTCGAGACGTTGTCGGTCAGCCCGCACCTCGTGCTGTCCGGCTCCGACGAGCTCCGGCTGCCGCTGCGGTGGATGGCCCTGCTCCACGGTCGGGTCGATGCCTCGTTGGCTGCGACGACCGGGATCCACACCCGGCTGGACGTCGCCAAGGCGATCCTCGCCGGCGCGAACGTGACCATGACCACCTCGTCGCTGCTGCGGCACGGTCCCGACCACGTCTCCAGCCTGGTCGACGGTCTGCGCGATTGGATGGCGGAACGCGAGTACGCCTCGGTCGCCCAGATGACCGGTTCGGTCAGCCAGGTCACGGTGTCCGACCCCGCCGCGTTCGAACGGGCGAACTACCTCGACACCCTCACCAAGTACGCCAGCACCTTCCTGGCGTAGCGTCGGCTCCGGGGGTGGCGCCGCGGCCGAGCGTCACCCCGAGGCGACATGGTGGCGGAGGAACTCGACCGTGCGCTGCCACGCCTCGGTGGCGCTCGCGGCCTCTTGGCTGCCCGGTTCCACCAAGCCACGCAGGAACCCGTGCCCGACATCGGGATACCGCACGTTGGTCGCGACGTCCTCGGTCGCCGCGACGTAGCGGTCCATCGCGTCCGAACCGACGGCCTGATCCTGGTCGCCCCAGAACGCCAAGAGCGGGGACCGCAGCCGCTCGACCCGGTCGAGCGGCGCGACGCGCTCGACGTCGCCGGGGAGCCCCAGCGGGAAGCCGTAGTACGAAACCGCCGGGGTGTTCGGTTGTTCGGCCAGGCACATCGCCCACGTCCCGCCGGCACAGAACCCGATGACGCCGACGGTCGACGAACCCGCGAGCTCCGCCGCGGCGGCGCGCACGTCCTGCAGATCGCTCAACGCCTCGTCGTCACCGACGCCGCTGAGTCGGGCGCCCGCGGCCGGCGCATCACCGAGTTCCACCTCGTCGTGCCGGAAGTACGGGTCGGTCTCGACGGCCGTGAAGCCCTCCTCGCACAGCAACGCACCGAGGTGGTCGTAGAAGGAGCTCGGCCCGAAGAAGTCGGGGATGATCACCACCGCCGGCCCACCGCCCTCCGGGGCGAACACGCGCGTCGTCACGGTGCCTCCCCAGCGGGTCGCCACCTCGGCCTCACGGCCGTTGGACGTCGCCGGAACCGCGTGGTCGTGGCACATGTTCCCCTCCCTGGGACGTTCGCGTGTCAGGCTTGGCGAGGACCTCCCGAACCCTACGCTGCGTCGACACGGAAGGAAGCCATCATGACCCGCACACTCAGCTTCGCGGGCAGCACCGGCGCGCAACTCGAAGGCACGCTGCATGAGCCGGAGGGCGCCGCCAAGGGAAGCATCCTGTTGGCGCACTGCTTCACGTGTTCGAAGGACCTGCACACCATGACGCGGCTGGCCCGCGGGTTGGCCGACGCCGGGTACGCGGTGTTGCGGTTCGACTTCACCGGCCTGGGCGAGAGCGAGGGCGACTTCGCCACCACGACGGTGGCCAACGACGTCCGCGACATCGTTCGTGCTGCGACCGCGCTGATCGAGGAAGGGTTCGGTCCCTGTGGCCTGCTCGGTCACAGCCTCGGTGGCGCGGCGACCCTGCTCGCGGCGGAGCGGATCCACACGATCCGTTCGGTGGTCACGATCGGTGCACCCGCGAGCCCCTCACATGTTCGCCACCTCTTCGAGGACGCCGAAGAGACCGGCAGCGACCGGCTGAAGGTGACGATCGGCGGTCGCGAGTTCGACGTGGCAACGAGCTTCCTCGACGACCTCGACGACCACGACCAGAAGGGCGCGGTCGCAGAACTCGGGCGGCCACTGCTGGTGTTGCACGCCGTCGACGACGAGGTGGTGAGCGTCACCGAGGGGGAACGGCTCTTCGCCGCGGCCAAGCAGCCCAAGGGCTTCGTCCCGCTCCTCGACACCGACCACCTGCTGACCGACCGGGTCGCCGCAGAG
>SKNK01000500.1 GCA_007120565.1 Nitriliruptoraceae bacterium
CCCACGAGGGTGTCGGCCTCGTCGGCTGCCAGGGGAGGTTCGGGGCGGCCCTGTTCGTCTACGTCGTCCATGCTGGAGGAGCCTAGTGATCGCTGCTGTCGGTGACGACGTCTGCGGCGAGGTCTTCCACCCGAGACCTTCCACCACGGTGGGTGCATCCGCCGAGAAGCTCGTCCCCGTGCCGTGGCTCGATGGGCCGGTCGTGACGGTCAGCCTCAGGGGCCTTCGTCTCTACCGCACGCGATGGTCCTGGGGTCCGCTCGGAGTGGCGTCCACGAGAAGGTCTGGCCATGGTCCACATGCACGGATTCGACGACCAACTCAAGGAACTGCGCTCACCACTGCGGGACCTTCGGCACCACATCCCGGAGGCATGGGACGGCTTCGTGCAACTCGCGAAGCACGCCGAGCAGGATGGCGAGATCCCGGGCCGCATCAAGGAGGCGTTCACCGTGGCGATCGCGGTCACCCACGGCTGCGAGGGGTGTATCGCCCACCATGCCAAGGCGGCCGCACGGGCAGGAACGTCCGAGCAGGAGCTCGCGGAGGCGCTGGCGGTCGCGCTGTTGATGGGGGGCGGGCCGGCGTCGATGTACCTGCCGGTCGCCTGGGCAGCCTTCCAGGAGTTCCAAGAGGCTGAGTCCGCAGGCTGATGCCCCGCTGGCCCGGCGCGGGGCACAGGATCGCAAGCAACGGCGGGCCCCACCGGTCGGTTCGTCAGGTGGCCGAGACGTAGACGTAGATGCCAAAGGCGACGGCCGCGACGACCGTGACCAGAGGGATGATGAGCCCAAGGCGACCTCGTCGCCAGGGGAACTGCGACTCCCGGCCATGTGCCTGGTTCTCTGCCTGGTGGAACTTCGCGTGGCTCGGTCCCATCACACCTTCTGCCTTCCCTCTCGGAGGCCCACCCCGACTCCGTGCGTCACCACAGAACCGTGGCGCACGGAGTCTCCATCGTCAAGCGGTCCTCGGCCCGGGGACCTTGACAAGCCGCGATGACTTCCCAAGGCGCACACGGAGAGCGACGCTCTACGTGCTGCAGCCCACACAGGTCCGGGCTGTGGGGCGAACTCGGCGTCGTTCGGTGGGGATCGTGTGGCCGCAGGCCTCACAGCGGTCGTGGTCACCGGCAGCGAGCCGTGCCTCGGCAACCTCGACGTCACCGAGGTGGCGCTTCGCCGCGTCGATCAGGGCCGCGACCTGGGCCCGCTCGAACGCGATCGTGCTGCCTTCGGGATCGTGTTCGTCGTCGCGGGCGGCGTCTGTCGAGTGTTCGACGATCTCCTCGAAGTCGCGGGTGAGAGCATCGATCCGCCGTTGCGCCCGGACTCGTTCGTCCTCGAGTCCCCGAGCTGTCGCGTCGCGATCCGCGGCGTCCACCTTCACCTCCGATGACGGTCATCCACGGCCAGCCTCGCACAAGCTCGCTCGCCCCTGCAGAGCCGCCGAGAAGCGATGCTCCCAGCCGTGGCGTCCGGGGCCTAGGGTCGGGTTCTACGGTGTGGATCGGGGAGCCGATGGGCAAGGGCCGTGCAGGACGAACACCGAGGACCCACCGGGGCCAAGGGGTTCCAGAACCTCAGTTGGGTGGTGGCGCTGAACCTGACCGCGTGAGCGTCCGGGCCAGGACGGCACGCTGGCTTGGACCGTTACTGGCGGTCGCCACGTACCTGCTTGCCCCGGTTGGCGAGGGCGCGCTGACCGAGGGTGGGCGGGCTACTGCGGCGGTCGCGGTGCTCATGGCCGTGTGGTGGGTGGGGGAGACGCTGCCGTTGGCGGTCACCTCGCTGTTGCCGATCGTGCTCCTGCCACTGACGGGCGCGCTCGGGTTGACCGAGACGACGACCGCCTACGGCAACCCGTTGGTCTTCCTCTTCCTCGGAGGTTTCGTGCTGGCCCTGGCGATGCAACGGTGGGGACTGCATCGGCGCATCGCACTTCTGACCATCCGAGCGGTGGGAACCCAGCCGCGACGGATGGTGGGCGGCTTCATGCTGGCTACCGCCGGGCTGTCCATGTGGGTGAGCAACACCGCGACCACGGTGATGATGCTCCCGATCGGCGTGTCGGTCCTCGCGCTGGTGGCCACGCGGTTGGGTGCGGACGCGACCGAGATCACCGGTACGGAGGAGGGCACCGGATCGGTCGAGGCGCAGGTCGAACCATCCGCCCAGCCCGGGGCACCTGCGGCACCGGACGTTGCTCCAGGAAAGCCGCTCTCCGAGGTCAGCCCAACTCCCAACCTCGCCGTCGGTCTGATGCTGGGGATCGCCTACGCCGCGAGCATCGGGTCCCTGGCGACCTTGATCGGGACGCCGCCGAACACCTTCCTCGCCGGCTTCCTCGCCCAGACCTATGACATCGACCTGGGCTTCGCGCGGTGGATGATGATGGCCCTGCCGCTCTCGATGATCTTCCTGGTGATCGCCTGGTGGGTCATCACACGGTGGCTGTACCCGCCGGAGGTCGACGACATCCCCGGCGGTGCGAAGGTCATCAGCGACGAACTGCACGACGTCGGACCGTTGGGGAAGGGTGAGCGCAACGTCCTGGTCGTGTTCGTCCTGATGGCCACGTTGTGGATCGTTCGGTCGCCGCTGCAGGAGTTGTTC
>SKNK01000106.1 GCA_007120565.1 Nitriliruptoraceae bacterium
GCCAACACCCTCGGCTATACCCGTCAGCGGGTGGAGACCAGCGCCCGCCCCGGGTACCAGTCCAACGTCGGCTGGATCGGCACCGGCGTCAACGTCGACCAGATCTCTCGGTTGCGTGACCAGTTCCTCGACGACCGCCACCGGGTCGCCTCGGGCGACCACGCCTTCCACGCGGTCCGATCGGAGACCCTGGCCAGCTTGGAAGCCCTGTCCGGCGAGCCGGACGAGGGCATCAGCGCGCGGATGGCGGGGTTGTGGGAAGCCACCGAGACCTGGGCGAACAACCCGTCGGATACCTCGACGCAGCGCCAGGTCCTGACCGAACTGTCGAGCATCTCCGAGGCGATCCGCACCACCGCGGGGTCCTGGGCCCGGCTCGAAGAAGACCTCGGCTCGCGGCAGGGAACCGTCACCGACCAGGTCAACGCGACCCTCGGAGCGATCGACGACTACAACCGCCGGATCGCCAACGCGGTCCCGGGCCGCATCGGCCCAGATGTCTACGACCAACGTGACCTGCTCCTCGACGACCTCGCCGGCATGACCGGCGCGGTCGTGCGCATCGACGAGACAGGACGCGCCTCAGCGACCCTCGGCGGCGTCGACCTGCTGTCCGCCGATGGGCCGGCGAACGTGGCCATCGACGGCGCCGACATCACCGTCACCGATGCCAACGGTGACACCAGCACGGTCACCGGAAGCATGCGAGGTGAACTGGGCGGCCTCCACCGGGTCCTCACCCAGGACATCCCCGAGTGGCGCGATGCGCTCCACGGGTTCGCAGAAGGCTTCGCGGAGACGATCAACGCCGCGAACGAAGGTGGCTACGTCGCGGGCACACCCGACGCCGGACAGGCCCTCCTGAGCTTCGATGCCGCGGATCCCGCGGGGACCATCGGCCTCGTCGCCGGCACCACTCCGGGCCACCTGGCTGCGGCGACCGAACCCGACGCACCCCTCCACGCAGAAGGCAACGCCCGCATCTTCTCCGACCTGCGCACGAGCTCCGGGCTCGAAGCGCAGCTCGCGGACGTGGTGGTGGGACTCGCCGGCGAGGTGCGGTCTTCAGCGAACGCGGCCAAGGCTGCGCGGGGCGTCGCACAAGGGGCGATGCACGCCCGAGACGCCGAACACGGCGTCAGCATGGACGAGGAGATGGTTGGCCTCGTCCGGTACCAACGGGCCCTCGAGGCTTCCGCCCGGGTCATGACCACCGTTGACCAGGCACTCGACACCCTGGTCAACCGCGTCGGCATCGTCGGCCGATAGGAGAGGTAGCACCATGCGCATCACCAGCGAGGTCATGGTCAACCGCTCACTCGAGCGGTTGCAGACCCGACTGCAAGCCTACGAACGCACCCAGTCGCAGCTCGCGACGGGCAAACGCATCCTGAAGCCGTCGGACGACCCGGCCGGGGCACGACGCGCGATCGGCATCCAGCAGTCCCTGCGTGCCCGCGAACAGGATCTGAAGAACATCAGCGACGGACTCGGCTGGCTCAACACCGCCGACAGTCAACTGCAGGCCGCCGGTGATCGCATGGCCCGGGTCCGCGAGCTGACCGTCGGCGCGTCCACGGTGGCAGGGCAGGACCAACGCAACGCGATCGCTACCGAGGTCCGAGAGATCCGTGACGAGCTGATCGCGATCGGCAACCACAAGCACCTCGGGAGGCCGCTGTTCGGCGGTTACGCCGACGGTGATGCCATCACCCACAACGGCACCGAGTGGCAGGCGAACGGCGGAGGCGACGAGGTCCGCCGGCGAGTCAGCGACTCCGAAACGGTTCAGGTCAACGTCACCGCACACGAGTGGATGGGGTTCGCCGACGGTGAGGACCTCATCACCATGCTCGGCAACCTCGCCGAGGAGATCGAAGGCGGCAACCAGGCTGTCATCACGGGCCGTCTCGCGGACCTGGATGCCGCCAGGGTCCGTATCGGCGACGCGCTGTCGGTGATCGGCTCGGCTACCAACCGGGTCGACTCCGCCCGCGACCGAGCGACGACCCTGTCCCTCACCCTGCGGACCGAGCTGTCCGAGGTGCAGGACGTCGACCTCGCCCAGGGCCTCATGGAGCAACAGATCCAGCAGGTCGGCTACGAAGCGACCCTCCAGGCGCTGGCCAAGGCCCTTCCGCCCTCGCTCGTGTCGTTCCTCCGCTGATCTCGGCCACTAGGCTCGGCAGCGTGGAAGGACACCGTATGGAGCGACCAACCGCGCATGATGCCTCACCGGACCCACCGGAGGGCGAGGATGGTGGAGCCGTGCTGACCTTCGACGATGGCATCCCCGGTTTCGGCCCGAGACACCAGTTCGCGCTCAGCGACCTGACTCCGGACGGAACCTTCCAGATGCTGACCTGCCTCGAGGACCCTGAGCTGTCCTTCGTGGTGACCTCGCCGTGGCTGTTCTTCCCGGAGTACACGCCCGAGATCGCGGACAACGACCGATCCGTACTGGAGCTCGAGGAGCCCTCAGACGCGATCGTCTTCTGTTCGGTCATCGCCGAGGACACCGACGAGTTGGTCCTCAACCTGCGCGCCCCCTTCATCGCCAACAGCCGGACCCGGCACGCGCGTCAGGTCATCCTCGAGGACGAGTCCCTCC
>SKNK01000098.1 GCA_007120565.1 Nitriliruptoraceae bacterium
CCGACCGGGTCGCCCGGTTGGTCCGGGAACTGATCCGGCTGCTCGAGCGCGGCCAGCATCTCGACGCCGCAGTGGTGAAGCAGACGATCCGTATGATCCGAGCTGACGAGACCGAACGGCCGTCGGACGTCTTCTCCGAGGAGTTGATCACCCACCGGGGACGGACGATCCGCCCCAAGACCCTGGGGCAGAAGCACTACCTCGACGCCATCCGCAAGAACACCGTGACCTTCGGGATCGGACCGGCCGGGACGGGCAAGACCTACCTGGCCATGGGCGCTGCGGTCCAGGCGTTGCGTGCCAAGGAGGTCAACCGGCTGATCCTCACGCGCCCTGCGGTGGAGGCGGGGGAGCGGCTCGGGTTCCTCCCTGGGACGCTCAACGAGAAGATCGACCCCTACCTGAAGCCCCTGTGGGATGCGTTGCACGACATGCTCGACGCGCAGGAGTTGATCGCCCATCTCGATCGCGGAACCATCGAGGTCGCACCTCTGGCCTACATGCGGGGGCGGACCCTGAACGATGCGTTCATCGTGCTCGACGAGGCGCAGAACACCACCGCCGAGCAGATGAAGATGTTCCTGACCCGCATCGGGTTCAACTCCAAGGCGGTTGTGACCGGCGACATCAGCCAGGTCGATCTGCCGAGCGGTCGCCGATCCGGGCTGCGCGAGGTCCGCGGCATCCTCGACGACATCGACGGCGTCGCCTTCGCCTACCTCCGCGCCGGTGACGTGGTGCGCCACCACATCGTGCAGCGGATCGTCGAGGCCTACGAGGCCCACGCTGGCGAAGAGGGTCCGGAGCGACCCGTCGAGCGCTCGTCACGTCCCGCCGACCAGGGAGAGGGCTGAGTGGCGGTCTTCCTGGCGGATGAGCAGGACCTCGAGGTGGACGAGAGCCGCCTCGTTGCGCTCGCGTACCACGTCCTCGCGGCACAGCGGGTGCCCGAGGACATGGAACTGTCGTTGCTGCTCGTCGACGAGCCAACGATCGCCGAACTCAACGAGCAACACCTCGGCAAGGCGGGCGCCACCGACGTACTTGCCTTCCCGATCGACGAGCCAGGGGAATCCCCGCCGGGCGCTCCGGCGATCCTGGGTGACGTCGTGCTCTGTCCGAAGGTCGCCCACGAGCAGGCGTCCAACCTCTCGCGGAGCGGTGCCGAGGAACTCGAACTCCTGACGGTGCACGGCATCCTCCACCTGCTCGGCATGGACCACGCCGACCCTGCGAGCGAGCGCGAGATGTTCGGTCTCACCGACCGCCTCCTGGCGGAGTTCCGGCAGGTGAACGACCCGTGAGCCCCCTCGACGCGACGCTCGTCACGGTCGCGCTGCTCCTGCTGCTCCTGTCTGCGGTCGTCGCGGCCATGGAGACGGTCGTGTCACGGCTCAACCTCGTCCGTGCGCTGCGACTCGATGAGGAGGACGCTCCGGGGGCCTCAGCACTCGTCTGGGTCCTCGAGCACCGGGCATCGGTCCTCGACGTCCTCCTCGTGGTCACGGTCCTGGGTCGTACGTCGTTGGCAGGTATCGCGGCACTCCTCGGCTGGCACTGGGCGGACGGTCCCCTCGGGGCGGTCGCCGCGGTGCTCGCGGTCGCGGCCTTGAGCCTGGTGGTCGGCGAATCCGTGCCCCGCACCGTGGCGTTGCGTCACCTCGAAGCCACCGCGTTGCGGCTGGCGGGGCCGATGCGCATGGTGGCGCGGATCGGGCGTCCCCTCGCCCGTGCGGTGGTCGGCCTGGGTCGCGCCCTCGTGCCGCGACGCCACGAGGTCTCCGGGCCTCACGCTCCCGACGATGAACTGCGCGAGCTCGAGTCCGAGGACGAGGAGCAGGACGACGAACTGGAGCCCGAGGAACGGGCGATGATCCGGTCGATCTTCGAGCTCGCGGACACGATCGTTCGCGAGATCATGGTGCCGCGGCCAGACATGGTCATGGTGGCGGAGGACGCCGGCTTGGACGAGGTGATCGGTGTCGTGCTCGACCGCGGGTTCTCCCGGCTCCCGGTCCACGATGCCAACGATCCGGACGTGGTCGTTGGCGTGGTCTACGCGAAGGATCTGCTGGGACGCGTGGCAACGGGCGCGCGACACGGCCGCTGGGGAGATCTGGTTCGAACGGCAACGTACGTACCCGAGACCAAGCGGGTCGACCAGCTCCTGCGCGATCTCCAGGCTGCGGCGGTCCATCTCGCGCTCGTGGTCGACGAGTACGGCGAACTGGTCGGATCGGTGACGATCGAGGACATCCTCGAGGAGATCGTCGGCGAGATCGTCGACGAACACGATCAGGAGGAGCCACTGGTCGAGCCACTCGAGGAGGGCGTGCTACGCATCGACGCACGGCTCGGCGTCGACGATCTGAACGAGATCCTGGGCAGCGAGCTTCCCGAGGAGGGGTGGGACACCGTCGGGGGGTTGGTGTTCGGAACCCTCGGACGTGTACCCGTCGTCGGCGAGTCGCTCGAACTCGATGGCATCGAGATCACGGTCGAACACGTCCAGGGCCGCCGCGTCGGCAAGGTGACGGTGCAACGGGCGGCGAGTACGGCCGACTGGACGGCCACCGAAGAGGACGCACACTCCGTGCGCGCCGG
>SKNK01000181.1 GCA_007120565.1 Nitriliruptoraceae bacterium
CCCCGACGATCGCGGCCAAGGCGACGGCCAGCACGAGCGTCGCCGCCGCTGCCGCGGTGATCAGACGCCAGTCTGGACCGGTGAACAAGCCGTTCTGAAGGTCGATGAAGCCGGACTCGACCATCTGCTCGACCCAGTCGTCCATGAAGGCGCCGACCTGCTGGCCGATGAACTGGAAGGCGGCACCGATCACGGCAGGGAGCACCAGCAACCGCGCTCCGGTCACCGAGGCGAGGACGACGTGCTTCATCGGTACGCGCAGGATCTCTCGTTCTGACGGTTCGGGCAGCGGCTCGCCGTCCTCGGCCGTGACGGGCGCGCCGGCGAGGCGGGCCTTGCTCACGCGGACCGCGGTGCGCAGCGCCACGGCGTCGGGCTCCGGCAGCACACGCAGGTCGACCTCAGGTTCGGTGGCACTGCCGGCGGTCTCGACCCGGATCGCCGCCAGGCCGAGCATCCGTTGGATCGGCCCCCGTTGGATCTCCACCTGTTGGATCCGAGCCACGTCCAGGCTGCGGTGGTTGCGGCTGAGCACACCGCTGTCGACCCGCAGCACGGAGCCGTCGAACGAGAAGCGCATCCGCTGCCACGCGAGGAACCGCGCGACCAGCCCGAACACGCCGATGATCGCCATGATCACCAGCGTGAACCGACCTCCGGCGGCGAGCCCGGCGAACAACGGGAAGATCATCGCCTGGACCAACTGCATCAGGGGGATGCCCAACACGACGCTGGCGGGATGGAGCCGGCGGGGCTCGACGAAGGGCAGCGCCTCGTTCGGGGCCGCAGGGAGCTCGGCGCCAGGGTCCGACGGCGTTCCCGGAGGTGGTGGGGGTATCCCCGGTGGGTGAGGCCCAGAGGATGGCGACGGTCCACGGCCCGGGTCGTCGTCCGAAGGTGGTGGTGCACCCGGCGGTGGGGGAGGAGGGTCAGACGGCGTCATTGACGTCTCCGCCATGATCGCCGATCGCCTCGGCTGCGCGCAGGAGCAACTCCTGTCGGACCAGGGGAGCCTCCGACTCTGCGATGCCCGGCAACGATCCGCTGCCGGACGCCGAGGCGGTCGTCACCTGCAAGGTCGCCAGACCGAGCAGGCGATCCACCGGGCCCCGCTCGATGTCGATCTGCTGCACCCGGAAGTACGGGACCGCCTCGTGACGGTGGACGATGACGCCGTAGCGCATCTCCAGGGCCCGGTCGGTGAGCTGCCACCGCCAGCGTCGGTAGCGCGCTCCGGGGTACCAGGTGATCCCCAGGATCAGGATCACCAGCGATACCGCAGCGGGAAGCCACCGCAAGGTGTCGAGGAGGAAGATCAGGGTGATGCTGATCCCCGCGAGAGGGAAGAACAGCCCGAGCCCGCCGAAGATCCGCCAGGTCAGCACCACCTTCGGGTGCAGGCTCCGTTCCCGGTCGTCGAGCCGCTCGTGTTGTTGCGGCTCGGCTACCTCGGACGTCGAGGTGGTGGGGCCGACCCCCTGGGAGGTGGATCCGGCAACCTCGGCTCGCACCGCACCGGCGCCGGGTAGCGACCCGGGTCCGGGTGGCGGCGGAGGTGGTGGCGATGCCGGCTGTCGCTCGGCGGAACCGGGTGGCGGAGGTTGTGGCGGTCGTGCACGCTGCTCGGAGGATCCAGGCGGCGGAGGGGGGAGCTCGGACACCGCGGCTCCTGTGCTGTTGGGATCGTGCGGCGGTCGGGAACGCGACACGCCCCCGGTGGTCCGCGACGGTACCGACCCGCGGCCCAGGACATGCCAGAGCGGCGGTGTCTCGCCCTCCGGGTCGCGTTGCCGAGGCCGCTACGCTCTTGGCGCTCGACCCGCGACCGCGACCCACGACCCTACGGGGTCGCTCATCCACGTACGGCGCGGATGACCACCATGCGAGGCTCGACGCGCCTTCGGGTCCGTCGCGCCGGAGGCTGCCGTGACCGAGACCCTGCAACCTGATCAGGCCGCCCAGTTGGGCCGGTTGGTCGATGTCCATCCCGAGGCACGCGAACTCGGTGAACGCTTCGCGGACCGCGGCCACGAGCTGCACCTGGTCGGCGGCACCGTCCGGGACACGTTGTTGGCCGGCGACGACGAGCAGACCTTGGCGACCGTCGATCTCGACTTCGCGACGTCGGCCACGCCCGAGGAGACCGAGCGGATCGTGGGCCCCTGGGCCACCGCGGTGTGGTTGACCGGCGTGGAGTTCGGCACCGTGTCCTGCCAGCGTGAGGTCGAGGGTCGGCCCACGCGCCGGATCGAGATCACCACCTACCGCTCCGACGCCTACCAACCCGGATCGCGCCATCCCGAGGTCACCTACGGGTCGACCATCGAAGAGGATCTGTCTCGACGTGACCTGACGGTCAACGCGATGGCCGTGCGGGTCCCCGAGTTCGCGTTCGTCGACCCCTTCGGCGGCCTGGGCGACCTCCATCGTCGCATCCTGCGTACCCCGATCGACCCGACCACCTCCTTCGGCGACGATCCGCTGCGGATGGTCCGCCTGGCTCGCTTCGCCGCGGTGCTCGATGCCGAGGCGGATCCTGCTGCCGAAGCTGCGGCCACGGCGATGTCGGACCAACTCGCGACCGTCTCGAAGGA
>SKNK01000378.1 GCA_007120565.1 Nitriliruptoraceae bacterium
GTGCCGACGCGCAAGGGGATCCTGCGGGCCGTGGCTGAGGCCACCGTCTCGGCGCTGCGCCAGTTGACCGGCGATCGACTGGTCGTCGGGGTGGACTCGGTCGTGGCTTCGGTCGCCGGTGAGCCACCTATGGCGACGGTCCTGGTCGGCATCATCACCGAGGCGGGCGAGGAGACCTTGTTGGGCTCATCGTTGGTCCGTCAGGACCCGGAGCGCGCGGTGATGCGAGCCACCCTCGACGCCTTGAACCGTCGCGTCGAGCCGTGGTTGGAGTTCGACCTCACAGGCTGACCTCCGTGGACCGCCGGGTGTCGGTCGTTCGTGCCCGGATCGTGCCACCGCCTGCCCTCGACCGGGGCCTGCCACCGCCTGCCCTCGCTCGGGGCGTGCCACCGCGTGTCCGCAACAGACGGCGTCACCGTCGGAACAACACCGCGGCTGCCGCGGTCGCGAGGTTGAGGCTCGACACCCCTGCCCGCATCGGGATCGAGACGGTCCGGTCCGCTCGACCTCGCAGGGACGCCGAGAGGCCGCCCCGCTCGGTGCCGAACAGCAGGAGCGCATCGTCGGGCAGGTCGTCGAGTGGCTCTCCGCCGGCGTCCAGCGCCACGAGCGGCCGATCCGTCTCGGGCAGTCGGTCGACGCGGGCCACGGGTAGGGCGAACTGCAGACCGGCGCCGGCACGCACCGCCGTCGGGTGCCACGGATCGGCGTCGCCGACGACCAGCACCCCACCGGCGTCGGCGGCAGCGGCGACCCGGATGACCGCACCGAGGTTGCCGAGGTGGCGCGGAGACTCCAGGACCACGAGGTGTCCCGGGCTCGCCAGAACGTCGCCGACGCTGACCTGGGGATGTGCGGCCACGGCCAGCGCGGGGGAGGGAAGATCGCGACCGTCGGTCAGTGCTCGCCACGCGGTCACGTCAACCTCGACCGTGGCCTCCGGCAACGTCACGTCCGGAGCGAGATCCGCGAGCAGGGTGCGTAGCCGCTCGAGGTCCGGGGTGAGCACCACCTCGACGTCGGCACCGAAACGTCGGGCGTGTTTGAGCGCATGGACACCCTCGAGCAGTACCCCGCCGGATGGGCGGCGCGCGGCGCGTACGCGCTCCAGGTAGGGGCCGTAGGCTGTACTCATGCCTGCCATCCTCGTGCTGCTGTTCGTGATCGTCCCGATCGTGGAGATCGTCGTGATCATCCAGGTCGGGCAGGTGATCGGTGCGTGGTGGACCGTGGCGTTGCTGGTCGTGGACAGCCTGCTCGGGGCGTGGCTGTTGCGGCGGGAAGGCGCACGGACCTGGCGGGCGTTCCGTCAGGCGCTCCAGGACGGGCGCTGGCCCGGTGACGAGGTCGCCCAGGGGGCGATGGTCATCGTCGGTGGCACGCTGCTGTTGACCCCAGGGTTCGTGACCGATGTCGTTGGCTTCGTCCTCCTGATCCCCGTCTCGCGACGGATCCTGTCGCGCACCGTACGTTCCCGGGTTCGCAGCGGGGTCGTTGGCGGTCCCGCCGGATCCGCCGCCGCTGGTGCGGCCGGCGCAGCTGGTGCAGCTGGTGCAGCCGCGGCTCGCCGCCGCAACCGACGTCGAGCATCGGGCTCCGCCTTCAACGTCGAGGTGGTCGAGATCCACCGCGAGAACCGGTCCGGCACCGACCGACACGGCGAGATCGAGGGGCGCCTGGTCGACGAGGACGAGGACGACGCCGAGGTGGTCGATGCCCCGGACGTCAGCGCGGATACCGACACCAGCGCGGACACCGACACCAGCACGGACACCGACACTTCCGACGATGACCGTGATGGCCGCGATGGCCCCCGTGGTACCTCGGCCTAGAGCGACGCTCAGGAGCTCCGTCGCAGCGTGTGGACCCACGGGCGGAGCACCCCGTTGCACCGTCGATTCCCGTCCGGCTGGTCTCTCTGGCTAGCGTGCGTGCCGACCGGTGGTCGTGGTGGCCAGGGAGTCCCGGTCGGGAGCGGTCCAACCGCAGGAGGCGACAGTCATGTCGTGGGATTCGATCCGCGAAGCGATCCTCGAGGGTGCACCCGGTGATCACCTGGCGTCGCTGCCACTGCCGGAGTCGATGCGCGCCGCGGTGGTCCGCAAGGACGAGGTTGGCATGTTCGAGGGGGTCGAGACCGAGGACAAGGATCCTCGGCAGAGCCTCCACATCGATGAGGTTCCCCTGCCGCCCCTTGGACCCAACGAGGTGCTGATCGCGCCGATGGCCTCGGCGCTCAACTACAACACCGTGTGGACCTCGATCTTCGAGCCGCTGTCGACCTTCGGGTTCCTCGAGCGGTTCGCCAAGGAGTCCGAACTCGGTGCCCGCCACGACCTGCCGTACCACATCGTTGGATCCGACGCGGCGGCCGTGGTCCTGCGCACCGGGCCGGGAGTGACCCAGTGGCAGCCGGGCGACCGGGTGACCGTGCACTGCAACTACGTCGACCTGGAGCACCCACAGGGTCACCAGGACTCGATGCTCGACCCGTCACAGCGCATCTGGGGGTTCGAGACCAACTTCGGGAGTCTTGCCGACGTCTCGATGGTCAAGGCCAACCAGCTGATGCCGATGCCCGACCA
>SKNK01000469.1 GCA_007120565.1 Nitriliruptoraceae bacterium
ATCGCGTAGGCGACCTGCAGCTCGGCCTTGCGCGCCAGGCCGGCCGCCACGATGTTCTTGGCCACCCACCGGGCCGCATAGGTCGCCGAACGGTCGACCTTCGACGGGTCCTTGCCGGAGAAGGCGCCGCCCCCGTGGCGGGCCATGCCGCCGTAGGTGTCCACGATGATCTTGCGGCCGGTCAGCCCAGCATCCGCAACGGGACCCCCGACCTCGAACCTGCCGGTCGGGTTGACGTAGGTCCTCATACCGGCGATGTCGAACTCCGCAGGCAGCAGCGGCCGGATGACGTGTTCCTCGATATCGGGGCGGAGCAGCGTCTCGAGGTCGATCTCGGCGCGGTGCTGCGTGGACAGCACCACGGTCGCCACGCGGACCGGGCGGCCGTCCTCGTACTCGACGGTGACCTGGGTCTTGCCGTCCGGACGCAGGTAGGGGATCTCCCCGGTCTTGCGGACCTCGGTGAGCCGCTCGGCCATCCGGTGGGCGAGGTGGATGGGCAGCGGCATCAGCGACGGGGTCTCGTCGGTGGCGTAGCCGAACATCATCCCCTGGTCGCCCGCACCCTGCAGGTCGTAGGGATCGCTGCTGGCACCGGTACGCGATTCGAAGGCGGTGTCGACGCCTTGCGCGATGTCGGGTGACTGCTCGTCGATCGCGACCGACACGCCACAGGTGTTGCCGTCGAAGCCCACATCGTGGGAGTCGTAGCCGACCGACAGGATCGTGTCGCGCACGACCCGCGGGATGTCGACGTAGGTCTTGGTCGAGATCTCGCCGACGACCATGACCTGCCCGGTGGTCACCACCGTCTCGCAGGCGACGCGGCCGGACGGATCATCGGTGAGGATCGCGTCGAGGATCGCGTCCGAGATCTGATCGGCCAACTTGTCAGGGTGCCCCTCGGTGACCGACTCCGAGGTGAACAGGGTGCGACGGGTCACGTTGACTCCTGCGGTACACCAGGATCGCGCGGACAGCTCCCGGCATGGACGGCGTGCGGCGGGCAGCCTAGCTGCGTTGTTCGTCCGTGACGGCCCGGAGGTGACCAACCGTGCGAGCGCGGCGCTGCGCACGCTGGCGGCGCCGCAGGGTCCGCGTCCCAGGGCTCAGCAAGAGCGACGCCGAGGGCGGGACCTGCCTACAGCGCCAGCGGGATGCTGGGTGCTTCGGAGCGACCGGGCAGGCAGACCAACAGTTCGAGTTCGCCGGCCTCGACGATGTCCTGGTAGGCGCCACAACTCAGGCACCGCTCGACGCTGACGTCCTTGCCTTGTGGCGGGCACCAGACCAGTCCGTCGTCGATGATCTGTCCGTCACGCCGGTCGTTGCGACGACCCTTGTTCCAACGCATGCGGTTCCCTCTCCGGGGTGAGCTACCAGGGTCGCCCGCAGGCGAGGAGCGTCGTAGGGCCGAAAGTCTCGGGAGATCGAGACCTCCACTCCCCCTAGGCCTCCGCTCCCCTAGGAAGCACCCGCCAGGCACGCAGGCGGGCCACCACCGCGCCCAGGACGACGAAGTCCACCCGTCAGGCGCGCAGCCGGGCAACGACCGCGTCCAGGACGACGCCGGCTACCTCGGCTTTGCTGGACAACGGCACCTCGACCCGACCCCCATCGCGGTCGAGCAGGATGGCACGGTTGGTGTCCACCTCGAACCCCGCGTCGTTGGCGCTGACATCGTTGACCACCAGCAGATCGGCGCCCTTGCGCTTCAGCTTGGCCAGTCCTGCTGCCTCGACATCGTCGGTCTCCGCCGCGAAGCCCACCAGGATCGGCCGGTCGGCTCCGCCGTCGCGGCGTGCCCCGAGTTCGGCGAGGATGTCGGGGTTGGGCACCAGCTCGATGCTGGGCGCTCCCGCATCCTTCTTCAGTTTCGAGGTGGCGGTCGACGAGGGTCGGAAGTCGGCAACGGCCGCAGCTTTGACGACCACGTCCATCGCATCGATGTGCGCGAAGACCGCGTGGTACATCTCCAGTGCGGTGGTGACATCGACGCGTTGCACCCCAGCCGGTGTTGGCAGGGTGGAGGGGGCGGCGACGAGCACCACGTCGGCACCGCGGCTCGCCGCGACCTCGGCCAGCGCGAACCCCATCTTGCCCGACGACCGGTTACCGAGGAAACGCACCGGGTCGATCGGCTCCCGCGTGCCGCCGGCGGTGACCAGGACCCGGGTGCCCTCCAGGTCGCGGTCGACCCCGGCGGTTCGCCCCGCGAAGGACCCAGACACCTGCCCGTCGGGTGTCGCGGCGCGATCCTCGAGGGCCGCGACCACCGCGTCGACCGCCACCTGAGGATCGACCACGCGTCCCGGGCCGGAGTCCCCGCCCATCAGGACCCCGTCGTCTGGGCCGACCAGGTGGGCACCGCGCTGACGCAGCACCTCGGCGTTGTGCCGGGTTGCGGCGTGCTGCCACATCTCGGTGTGCATCGCTGGCGCGAGCACCAAGGGGCACGTCGCTGCCAACAAGGTGGTCGTGAGCAGGTCGTCGGCGAGCCCACCCGCGAGTTTGGCCATCACGTGTGCCGTTGCCGGGTAGATCAACGCGACGTCGGCGCTACGCCCCAGCCCGACGTGGGTCTGGGTCGCGATGTCCTCCCACACCTCGGTGCGAACGGGCCGTCCCGTGAGGCCCTCGAAGGTCGCCGTGCCGACGAACCGCTCAGCCCCTCGGGTGAGAACGGTGTCGACGCTCGCCCCCGCCCCGACCAGCAGGCGCGCCACGATGCCGGCCTTGTACGCCGCGATGCCCCCGGAGACACCGAGGAGGACCCGAACACCGTCCAGCCGTTCCACGGGCGATCCTCCTCCCCGTCACCGCGCCTGGAGCACGCCGCGTGCTACCTCGGCGCCCAGGTGAGGCTCAGGAAGCCTCGTCGCCGCCTTCGGCGTCCCCCTCGATGAACCCGAGCGGGTCTTCGACCCCGGCCTCACTGCGCTCGACCGCTTCGATCTTGCCCTGGGAGATCTCCTCGAGCGCGATCGACAGCGGCTTGTTCGTCGCGGTGGAGACCAACGGGGGCACGTAACTGCCAAGGCCTTCACCGAGGTGGGCGAAGTAGCCGTTGATCTCCCGAGCGCGCTTGGCCGAGAGGTGCACGAGGTGGAACTTCGAGTCCACCTTCTCCATCAGATCATCGATGCGAGCGATCGGGCTGCCTTTCGATACGGACGCGCCGACGGCGCGGAGAGGTCGATGGACGGGCCGCCACACCTGGCTCACGAGGTACTCGGTGGCTTCTTGGCGTCCACTGCGTACCACGGTTCGGGCGAACCGATCGTGCAAGGAGGGCACTCGACACCCGTGAGCCTACCGTGACGTGGCAGCCACGCCACTCGGCGCCGAGCGATTACCGTGCGCAGCGCACGATGGAACGCGGCAAGCTGGAGGGGCGCACGTGCACGTGACCGAGGGGCAACATCATCAGGTCGAGAACCTGACGCGGACCAACGGGGAGGGGCGATCGTGACCGGCACCGTGCTCGCGTTGCTGGGTGGCGACGGTTCGGCGATGCCGATCGTGTTCGTGGTGATCGCGGTGGCGGCTGGTGGCGGCGCCCTGTACCGCTACCTGAAGCTGCGCAAGAAGCGGGAGGATCTCGAACGACTGGTCCGACGCGACCCCCGACTGCAGCGCACCGCGATCCCCTGCGGTCTGCGACCCGATCAGATCTCGTGGTGGTGTCGGGGACTCCCGAAGGGCGATCGTCGGACCGGACTCGACTTCGGGGTCGAAGGGATGATGTCGATCGACCTCGGGGCGGATCGGCCCAGCGAGACCAACGTCGCCGCGTTCCGGTGGTGGTGGGAGGAACGCAGCCGAACACGCAACCGCCACGGCGCGAACACGACGACCTACTCGAAGCGCTACCTGCCGACGGCTCTGGTGAAGCTGCCCTTCGCTCTGGATCAGCGGGTACTGATCCGACCGGAGTCGGTGCTCGGCCGGGTCGGGCTGACCCGAGGTGGCCAGCAACTCGAGTCCAGCGAGTTCAACCGACGGTTCCGGGTCGAGGCCCGCGACGAGCAACTGTCGGTCTACCTGCTGGACGCCGGCTTCCAGCAGATGCTCGTCGAGGAGTTCCAAGGGCGCACGATCGAGGTGTTCGGTGAGCTGCTCCTGGTGGCTGGCCAGCCGGACCATCGCGACGAGTCGCTGACCGGCGTGGTCGGGGAACTACCCGCCATGCGGCAAGATGCCTACCGGATACTGCAGGCGATCCCGGCCGCCTTCTGGCGTCGGGCACAGGGGGGGAACCGGTCGTGATCGAACTGCTGATCGTGGTGGCCGTCGTGGTCGTCCTGCCGGGGGTGTGGCTGATCTGGGCCTACAACCGCTACGTGGCCCAGATCGCCAGCATCGACGCCAGCTGGTCCGGCATCGACGTCGAGCTACAACGTCGCCACGACCTCGTCGACAACCTCGTCAGGACCGTCGCCGCGTACACCGACCACGAACGCGCGACCCTCGAGGCGGTCACCAAGGCCCGGGCGCGAGCGGTCGAGGCCGTCGGAGAACAGACCCCGCTCAAGGAACAGGCGCAAGCAGAGGACGCGCTCACCGACGGGCTGACCCGGTTGCTCGCGATCAGCGAGGACATGCCCGACCTCAAGGCGGACCGCGCCTTCCGGGAGCTCCAGAACCAACTGGTCGAGACCGAGGACCGCATCTCCGCCTCCCGGCGCCTGTACAACCTCGAGGTAGCTGCCTACGAACGGCGACGCCGAGCCGTGCCCTCGAACATCGTGGCGTGGCTGTTCTCCTTCGCCAAGCGCGAGATGTTCGAGATCCGGGATGCCGGGGCTCAGCACGCCGCCCAGGTGCATTGGTAGCGGTTGCCGACCGGTCACGCTCACCCTCCGCTATCGCCCGCGCCGAGCCGCGTTCTGCAGCACGGGATCACCGCTCGGGATCACGGTGCGGGTGACGGCACCTCGACCACCAGGTGAGCCCCCTGATCGGAGGGCTCCGCCCAGGCGCGACCGCCGTGGAGACGGGCGAACTCCGCGACGAGCGCGAGCCCGATGCCGGTCCCGGGACGTGGATGGTCCGCGTCGCCACGGTGGAAGGCCTCGAACACCCGCTCACGCTCGGCAGTGGGGATACCCGGGCCCTCGTCGACGACCTCCACGCGGAACCCCCGCTCGCCGTAGGGGCGCACCGCCACCTCGATGTGGCTGCCGGGCGCGTACTTCGCCGCGTTGTCCAGCAGGTTGCCGACGATGCGTTCGACCTGGACCTGGTCAGCCAACGTCCACAGCTCAGCCGGCGCATGGACGGTGGTGTGTCCGCGTACCTCAGATGCCTCGACCACACCCTCGACCACGCCGACCAACTCCAGGTCACGCCGATGGGAGCTGAGGGCCCCGCGGGCGAGCCGGTCGACGTCCAACAGCTCGTCGAGCAGGTCGCCGAGCTGGTCGGCGTGACGCTCCAGCGCGAGCTCAAGCGTGTCGCGGGTTGTCGGGTCGATGCCGGGACCGAGCCGTCGCAGGGTCGTCGCCATCCCCCGCACGACCGTGAGCGGGGTCCGGAGCTCGTGAGAGACAGCGGTCAGGAAGGTGTTCTTCACCCGGTCGAGCTCGCGGAGCCGGTCGGCGACCAGACGCTCGTCCGCGGCCCGGCGACGGAGGACCTCCTCCTGCTCGACCCGGCTGGTGATGTCGACGACCTGGCCGATGACGTAGCGAGGCGTGCCATCGGGGGCCGTGACGGTCGAAACCTTCAGCAGCCCCCAGACGATCGAACCGTCGGGTCTGACGTAGCGCTTCTCCAGACCGCCGGGGAGGGCGGACCTCGCGGGTCCGTGGCCGTAGGCGAGATCGGCATCGACGTCATCGGGGTGGGTCACGTCCAGCGTCGTCAGCTGGAGCAGCTCCTCCTCCGTGCGGCCGAGCAGCTCACACAGGGCGGCATTGACCTGCAGGAGCCGGTGGTCGAGGCCGACGATGGCCATCCCGATCGGGGCATCGGCCATCGCCACCCGGAAGCGCTCCTCGGACTCCGTCTGGGCGAGGCGGCGGTGGTGCTCGTCGGTGATGTCCCGACCGACCGACAGCACATCCCCGTCGCCGTCGTCCGGAAGCCACTGCTCCACCCACTCGATCCACCGGGGTGCCTGGCCAGGCCGGATGAGTTGCGTGGTCTCCCGGATGATCGGCCGCTCGGGGCCGAGCTGCGCGAGGTGGGCGCGGAGTTGCTCGAAGGTGTCCGGGCCGAGCGCGACGCTGATCGGACGCCCGATCATCTCCGCCGGCTCCATGCCGTAGTCGGCAGCTTTGGCCGCGTTGCAGTACCGCACCAGCAGGTCGTGCCGCCGGAACCGGGCGATGCGCTCCGGCAAGGCATCCAGCATGGCTGCCAGGGCACCATCCGACGCATCCGTCCCGCTCACCGACGCCCCCTGCACGATCGGACCCCTGTCCCGACCCCGTCCACGAACACCCGGGTGACGGTCAGACGACCGCCCGGCGGGGTCAGACGAGCCTTGTGACACGCCACGGGGGCCTCCTTGGTTCGAGTCTAGAGGCGGCCGTTCTCGGGCGCGCGGCCTCGGTTCAGCCGTGGACGGTGTCGTGTCGGGCGTCCTCGATCGCGGCGAGGACATCTCGCACACAGGTCTCGAGATCGTCGTTCTCGATCACACGGTCGAAACGCCGCCAGTGCGGAAGCTGTTGACGTACCACCTCGAGTCGCCGGTCGACGACCTCCTCGTCCTCGGTCCCCCGCTGACGCAGGCGGCGTTCGAGCTCCTCCATCGAAGGTGGAAGAAGGGCGATCGTGAGCGTCTCTGGGCGCGCCTCTTTGACCGCGAAAGCGCCCTCCTGCTCGAAGTCGAGGATCACCACCTTGCCGCGCGCAACCGCCTCGTCAAGCGGCCCGACCGGGGTCCCGTACAGGTTGCCGGCGTACTCGGTCCACTCCAACAGGTCGCCGTCGGCGATCGCTCGCTCGAAGGTCGGACGATCGACGAACCAGTAGTCGACCCCGGTCTGTTCGTTCGGTCGCGGCGCGCGGGTCGTCAAGGAGACGGACAGGATCGCCTCGGGAAGCTCCTCACGGACACGCCGGTGAACGGTTCCCTTGCCCACTCCCGACGGTCCCGCCAGCACGACGACGAGGCCATCACCTTCGGTCACGAGCCGCTCTCGAAGGTCGCCAGCAGTGCCTCACGTTGGCGCGGACCGAGACCTCGGAGTCGACGTGTCGAGGCGATGTCGAGTTCCTCCATGAGCCGACGTGCCTTGATCGGACCGTAGGCGGGCATGGCACTCAGCACCTCCATGACCCGCATCTTCGCGAGAGCATCGGAGTCCCCGGAACTGTCGAGCACCTGACGCAGGGTGACCTCGCCGGACTTGAGCATCTGCTTGAGCTCCGCCCGGATACGGCGCGCCTCCGCCGCCTTCGCCAAGGCGGCGGCTCGGGCTTCGGGATCGAGCTCCGGTAGCGCCATCGTCGCTCCGTTGACTTCCGGCCCGATGTGGGCCGCGGGGCACCCACCCTAGTGCGAGCATGCACGCTCACGCACCGCCGGATAGCCACCCTCCCGAGCGGGCGCCGACACGCGTACGCCGCTACCGTCTGTCGGCACCTATACGCACCGCGACGAAGGCGCAGGACCTGTGATCTCGGAGCAACCGATCGTTCTCGGTGTCGACCTCGACGGGGTATGCGGTGACTACGAAGCGGCGTTCCGTCGTTCGGTCGCCAACCGCCTCGGCCGCGATCCCGCCGACCTGCCTCCCCAGACGACCATGGATGCCTACTCCGAGTGGGGCATGACCTTCGAGGAGTTCGCCGAGGCCCACCGCTACGCCGTCGCCGAAGACCACATGTTCCGGACGATGGAGCCGCTCCCCGGCGTCTCCGAAGCGCTGTGGCGCCTGTCGGACGCCGGCGTGTGGATACGGGTGATCACGGCGCGGTTGCTGTTCAACGGCATCCACGAGGCCAGTGCGGCCGACACCGCGTACTGGCTCGATGCCAACGACATCCCCTACCGCGACCTGTGCTTCATCAACACCAAGCCGGATGTCGGGGCCGACCTGTACGTCGACGACAGCCCTGGCAACGTCGTCGCGCTGCGCGAAGCCGGGCGCACCACCATCGTGTTCGACCAGCCCTACAACCGCCACCTGCCAGGTCCTCGGGCGCACTCCTGGGAGGACGTCGTCACCCACGTCGAAGACGAACTCGCCGGCCGTGACCGCCACGTCCGCCTCCCGCTCGACGATCCGGAGACGCCCTGATGGACCCGAGCGTGGACCCGAGTGTCCCACCACGAGCGGCCGCGCTGATCGACCTGCTCGTGGACTGCGGCGCGCTGACCTTCGGTGACTTCGTCGCGAAGTCGGGTCGCCCGACCCCCTACTTCGTCAACGCTGGCAAGGTCGGTTCCGGCCCACAGCTACGGGCGCTCGGCACGCTCTACGCTGACGCCATCTACGAGACCTTCGGTACCGACGTCGACGTGCTGTTCGGTCCCGCGTACAAGGGCATCTCGCTGGCGGTCGCCACCGGCATCGCGCTCGCCGAGCACCATGGACGTGACCTCGGCGTGTGCTTCGACCGCAAGGAGGTCAAGGACCACGGCGAAGGCGGCAGCCTGATCGGCCACGACCTCACCGACGGCGACCGTGTGGTCATCATCGAGGACGTCACCACCGCCGGCACCTCGATCCGCGAATCGCTGCCGAAGCTGCGGGCAACCGCAGACGTCGAGGTGGTGGGGTTGGTCGTCGGGGTGGACCGGCGTGAACGCGGCTCCCGGGACGACGTCTCCGCCCTCGACGAGATCGCCGACGCCCACGGGCTGCGCACGGTCGCGCTGGCGACGGTCGACGACATCGTCGCTCACCTCCGCGACCGCGAGGTGGAAGGCCACCGCGTCCTCACCGACGATGACCTCGGCCGGATGGAGGCCTACCGGGCGAGGTTCGGCGTCAGCTGACGCGATGAGGGTGGGACCGTCGTGATGTCTGCCCCTCGGCTGCCACGCATCCCATCTCTCGGGTGGGCTGACCGGCCTGCGGCACACCGTCGTGCGGGGCCCACACCTGGCGGGCGTGTCATGGGGCCGAAGTGCTCTGCCAGGATCGTCGGAACCGGCGCATCGTGGGGCTGAGGGGCTGCCCTCGGTGGGACCCGCCATGCAGTTCCGAGGTGAGGCCCGCCAGGAAGCTCCAGGGCGAGGCCCGCCAGGTAGCTCCGAGGTGAGGCCCGCCAGGTAGCTCCGAGGTGAGGCCCGCCAGGTAGCTCCAGGGCGAGGCCCGCCAGGACATCCCGCCAGGACACCCCGTCAGGGAACCGATCCGCCGCGTAGACGTCTCACCGTCGAGACGAACACGAGGAGTTGGCCATGGCCAGCCAGGCGCGCACGGTTCCGGGGCACTCCCCCATCCTCACGATCCGGACGCGCCGCCGCGGCCGGACCACACCGGGTCACCCACCCATCCTGGGTAACGTCCGGTCGATCACGACCCTGCTGGTCGTCCTCGGGCTCGTCGCGGGCGCGTGCACCGGCGTCGAGCCCGAGCGCGCCGCGACGCCGGACACGCGCAGCACCACCGAACCCTTCACCCTGCCCGAGGGCTTGGTGCTCGCCGGTGCCCTGGCGCCGTTCGACGCGTGCGACGAGTTCCTCGACCACGTCAAGGAACACGCCCTCGAGATGGTGACGCCGTACGGGCTCGGTGGCGGCGGGTGGCGCATGTTCGGCCTGGAGGTCGAAGAGGCCGCCGAAGACGACGCCGACTCCGGGCCGACCCCCGGCGCCGCGCCGCTGACCGAGGGCGAGGACTTCTCGGGTACCAACGTCCAGGAGGCCGGTGTCGACGAACCCGACATCGTCAAGACCGATGGACGGACCATGTACGTGGTCAGCCAGGGGCTCCTCGAGGTGGTCGACGTCACCGGGGACGAGCCGGTATCGCTGGCGACCCTGCGTCTGGGCGACGCGTGGGCTGCCCAACTCATGCTGCACGGCGACCAGCTGCTGGTGACGAACTCCGGCGGCGCCGTGATCCCGTTCGCC
>SKNK01000040.1 GCA_007120565.1 Nitriliruptoraceae bacterium
CCTGCTGCACCTCGGGGAGCGGAGTTCGGTTCAACCGGACCGCCAGGTCCGCGACCGCTGCTTGAGCAGCGGCGGCGACCTCGTGACAGCCGGCGGCACGCTCGATCGCGATGTCGAGCATGGTCCGAGCCACGTCGGTCGATCCCCAACGACCGCCGTCGACGCCGAGTTCAGCGCGCCGATCCTCGGTCTCGTAGCCCCAGTAGATGGCCTCTTCCTTAGCGATCCGAGCGATGGTGCGCAGACGGTCGAGCAGCCGGACAGCGTCGTCAAGCGGTAGCGGCTCGCGGATGGCGTGGCGCCGCTCGAGCACGGCCGCCGCGTGCAGTACCAGGGAGGCATCGTCGACGTCGAGGTAGAGATCCCAGATACGGGCCACGTCGCCACCTCCTGTTCGGGACCGGGTCCGGAACCGGCCCTCCTCGAGGAACGTCGGCCGGAAGGTCGCGCACCAAAGGTGTGCCCCAGGCCGTCACGAACCTCGTCGAGTGGTCCCCGCCCACCCACGGTCGGGGAGATGGCGAGCTGTGGCGCCGGTGGTGGGGTTGGTGGGGTGCGGCGGTGCGTCTGTGCGACCCCGTTGTGGCCGCGGGCGGCAACCGGTAGTGGGGTGCGGGGGTGCGGCGGTGCGTCTATGCGACCCCGTTGTGGCCGCGGGCGGCAACCGGTTGTGGCCGGGGGAGGCAACCGGTTGGGCTCGATCGAACTCCTGGGCTTCATCCGCAGGTTCAGGAGAATGTCGCACCCCCGGAGACGGCCGGGAGGATGAGCAGTTCCGCGCCAGGACGAGGTCGATGCTGCGTACCGCCGAGCTCGCGGATCTGCTGGCCGTCGACGAACAGGTTGATGTGCCGGCGCACGGCGCCGGTCTCGTCACGAACCCGCCGGCCCACCGCGGGATACCGCTCCGTCAGGGCGTCCAGCACGAGTTCCACCGTGCCCCCGTCCGCGATGGCTACCTCGACGTGACGTTGACCATCGGCGTAGCCGCTGAGCACTCCGTGCAGGCGCACGGTGATCACCACGTTCTCCTCCTCAGGCGATCTGAGCGGCGCGGACGCAGTAGATGTCGGGCAGGTGCTGGGCAACGGTCTCCCAGTGGTCGCCTTCGTCCGGACTGGCGTAGACCGTTCCGTGGCGGGTGCCGACGTAGACGCCGGCCGGGGTCGAGGTGTCGGTGCACATGGCGTCGCGCAGGACGCCGACGTGGAAGCGATCGTCCGGGAGTCCGTCGTCGCAGGCCTCCCAGCTCTGGCCGGCGTCGCGGGTCCGGTACACCGCGCACCGTCCCTCGGGGGGTGTGCGATCCATGTCGGCCGTGAGCGGGAACACGTAGGCCGTCCCGGTGTCGCGGGGATGGGCCACGACGGGGAACCCGAAGTCGGCGGGGAGGTCGTGGTCGATACGTGACCACGATCCGCCGTCGTCGGTGCTGCTGTAGACCCCACCGTGGTGCTGTTGATAGAGCCGTGACGGCTCGACCGGGTCGCGTGCGACCTTGTGCACGCAGAAGCCGTAGGGCGGAGGTGGTTCGGGCTGGTAGCCGGCCTCCAACCCGTCGTTCGACGGCCCCCAGGTCGCCCCGCCGTCCTGGCTCCGGTAGAGCCCACCCGTGGACATCGCCACGCTGATGCGTTGGTCGTCGGTCGGGTGCGGCAGGATCGTGTGCAGGGTCTGGCCACCGCCGCCGGGCTCCCACTTGGGGCGGTCCGGGTGGTCCCACAGGCCGCGGACCAGGGTGAAGGTCTCGCCGCCGTCTTCGGACCGCCACAGGGCCGATGGTTCGGACCCGGCCCAGACCACCCCGGGACGTTCTTCGGTGTCGGGGGTGATCTGCCAGATGTTCTTCACCGCCGCCTCGGCATCCTCGGGGAACGCGACGGTGGCCAGTTCCGGATCGTGCCAGGTGGCCCCGAGGTCATCGGAGCGCACCAGGAAGGGCCCCCAGTGCCAACTGAATCCGCCGGCGAACAGCCGCGGTCGTTCGCCTCGGGTGTCGATCGCGCAGGAAGCGATCTCCGCCCCCGCCAGGTGGAGGTCGGAGACCTGCCAGGTTCGTCGGTCGTCGTCGCTTCGCGCCAGGAACAGTCCTTTGCGCGTGCCGATCATCGTCAGCGTCTCGGACACGTCACACCTCCTTGGGCTCGGATCGCTGTAGGAGCAGCGTGGCCATCATGCACGTTCGTGGCGGATCACGCCGCCCCTGAAGGTGGACGGTGCGATCCGGACGAACTCATCGCCGCTGCGGGAGGTCGGTAGCGTCGGCAAGGGTGTGCGAGCCATACCTCCCGAGGGTGGCTAGGCTGGGTGGCCCGTCGTGCCAGAGCCGGACGGCGGAGTCATCTCCCAGACAAGGGGCACATCATGAAGGGGACCATCGTTCGACGTGTGCGGATGAGCGTGCTTGGGGCCGGCGCTCTCGCACTCGCGCTTGCGGGTTGCAGCCCGGCGAGCGACGCGGAACGGATCGCCAGCGATGCCTGCGGCGTGCTCGAGGCACTCATGGAAGGCGACATGGAAGCGCTCGCCGACCTCGAGGACCTCGATCGTCGCGCCGAGGAAGCGGGCGTTTCCGACGAAGAC
>SKNK01000393.1 GCA_007120565.1 Nitriliruptoraceae bacterium
CAGCGATCCAACGGAGGTCACCCTCGCCGACGGCACCAGCTTCGAACTCGACCATGGCGCCGTCACCATCGCGGCGATCACCTCATGTACCAACACCTCGAACCCTCAGGTGATGATCGCGGCCGCACTGCTCGCGAAGAAGGCGGTCGAGCGGGGCCTGACGCGGCAGCCGTGGGTCAAGACCACCTTGGCACCCGGCTCCAAGGTCGTCACCGACTACTACGACCGCTCCGGGCTCACGCCCTACCTCGAGAAGCTCGGCTTCAACCTCGTGGGGTACGGATGCACCACGTGCATCGGCAACTCCGGGCCGTTGATCCCCGAGGTCAGCGAAGCGGTCAACAGCTCCGATCTCGCGGTCACGTCGGTCCTGTCCGGCAACCGCAACTTCGAGGGCCGGATCAACCCCGACGTGAAGATGAACTACCTCGCTTCGCCTCCGCTGGTCATCGCTTACGCGCTGGCTGGCTCGATGGATGTGGACATCACGACCGAACCGCTCGGCACGGGTGCCGACGGTGAGCCGGTCTATCTCGCCGACGTCTGGCCGACGACCGAAGAGGTCGAGGACGTCATCCGCGAATCGGTCTCGACCGACATGTTCACGTCCAAGTACGCCGAGGTCTACGACGGCGATGAGGAGTGGACGTCCCTGCCGATCCCGGAGGGTGAGCTCTACGAGTGGGAGGCGGACTCCACCTACATCCGCAAGCCCACCTTCTTCGACGGCATGAGCGCCACGCCGGAACCGCTGACCGACATCCAGGGTGCGCGCGTCCTCGCCAAGCTCGGAGACTCGGTCACGACCGACCACATCTCCCCGGCCGGGGCGATCAAGTTCGACAGTCCAGCGGGGGACTACCTCAGCTCGAAGGGTGTGGAGCGCAAGGACTTCAACTCCTACGGGTCCCGGCGCGGTAACCACGAGGTGATGATCCGGGGCACCTTCGGCAACATCCGCCTGCGCAACCAGTTGGCGCCAGGCACCGAGGGCGGGTTCACGCGTGACTTCACCCAGGACGGCGAGGTGACCTCGATCTACGAGGCGGCGCAGAACTACGCGGAGCAGGGCACGCCGCTGGTCGTGCTCGCCGGCGCCGAGTACGGATCCGGTTCGTCACGCGACTGGGCGGCCAAGGGCACGCTCCTCCTGGGGGTGCGGGCAGCCCTCGCCGTCTCCTACGAGCGGATCCATCGGTCCAACCTGATCGGGATGGGCGTGCTGCCCCTGGAGTTCCTCGACGGTGACACTCCGGACTCCCTCGGCCTCTCCGGCGAGGAGACCTTCGACATCAGTGGGGTCGCCCAGATGAGCGACGGCGAGGTGCCCGACACCCTGCCCGTCACCGCGACGGCGCCCGATGGCTCGACGACGGAGTTCGAGGTGAAGGTCCGCATCGACACGCCTGGCGAGGCCGGGTACTACCGCAACGGTGGGATCCTGCAGTACGTCCTGCGCCAACTCAACGCCAGCTAACCGGTGGAGGGGGTGCCCGGGTGGACGCCCCCGGGCACCATGCGCCGCTGATGCGCGACCCGTGAAGCGACCGGTGACGCGGCCCGTACCCTGGGGCACCCGGAGGCCGGCTGCGCGAGAGGGATGACATGTTGTTCGGAAGCAAGCCTGCCGGCATGGTGGCCCCCGAGGATGCCCTACCTGGTCGGGCGGAAGCGGTCGCGGAGCAGGAACCTCATGCGGTGCATGGGCGGCCGATCGTGCCGCCGTGGCCGGACGGGCACGCGATCGCGGTCGTCGGGATGGGCTGTTTCTGGGGTGCTGAGCGGATCTACTGGGACCTGCCTGGCGTCTACACGACCTTCGTCGGGTATGCCGGCGGATACACCCCCAACGCCACCTACCGCGAGGTGTGCACCGGCCTGACCGGACATGCCGAGGTCGCTGGGGTCGTCTACGACCCGGCCGTGATCGACTACGAGGCCCTCCTCGGACCCTTCTGGGAGAACCACGATCCCACGCAGGTGGACCGTCAGGGCAACGACGTCGGCACGCAGTACCGATCATGCCTCCTGGTGGCGGACGAGACGCAACGCGAGGTCGCCGAGGCCTCGCTCCAGCGCTATCAAGGCCGACTGACCGAGGAAGGGTTCGGGACGATCGCCACCCAGATCGATCGGCTCGGTGACGTCTACTGGGCCGAACCCGAGCACCAGCAGTACCTGCACAAGCACCCCGGCGGGTACTGCAACCATGGCTTCTGCCAGGTCGCCTACCGCAGCTGATCTCGACGTCAGACCCACCGAGGTAGGTCGGTCTGTCCGCCGGAGAGCGGTCCATCGTGGACCGTCACAGGTGACTGACGCCGTACCGCGGGACCGCTAGCGTCGGCATGACGCGGCGGCCGAGGGACCGCCCGTGAGAGGTGCGCCGCGCCCTCACCCCGTAGCGCACCTGCCACCTGCCCGCACCTCCACCACGTTCAGGACCCACCGATGATCCCACGCGACCTGCGGCTCCCGCCGGAGCACATCTATCCGGCGGACGAGTGGCGCCTCGTCGAGACCCAGTACTCGCGGCGTTGGATGGGTAACGCCGAGACGGTGTTCTCACTCTCGA
>SKNK01000016.1 GCA_007120565.1 Nitriliruptoraceae bacterium
CGCGTCGTCCAGATCCCTGGCCGCCGCCAGGATCGTGGCCATCTGACCACGGGTGACCGGTTGCTCCGGGCGAAAGGTGCCATCGGAGTAGCCACCGACGAGGTTGGCGTCAGCGACGGCCCGGATCGCCACTTCGTGTGTCGTGCGGTCGATGTCGGTGAAGCCCTCCGCACTCGCCGGAGTGACGAGCATCCCCATCAGCAGTGCCGAAACACTCAGGACCCCGATCGCTCTCCTCATCTCCTGCCCTCTCTACATCGTGATGCGGCCCAGCCCAAGCCTGCATGACCCAGCCGGTTATCGAGAGGGAGACCAGCGCTTCTCCGAGTTGACCTAGATCGGCAACGACGGCGACCGAGCCGATCCCTAACCCCGCGCCCTGAGCCTCGCTTCGTCCCGGGCCCAGCCTCGTCTCTACCGGTCACCCTCGCACATCGCCTGCCGCGGCGAAAGGGACCCGCGTCCCGATCACGGCTCCTCGCGCCATCGCGGTGCACGCGGCCGCCGACGCGCGCAGCCCTCAGTCCACAGCACCCGCCACCTGCGCCAGCGCCTCGAGGTGCTCGCCGAGATCGGCGAACCCTGCACCCATCGTGTTGATCGACAGGTGGGTCGCACCAGCCTCGCGCCACCGGCCAATGTGATCGATCACCTTGTCGAGGCCGGCGCTCCCCCAGCTGACGCGGCCCTCCATCCCGATGGCGTCAGGATCACGCCCGGCGTCCATCGCCGCTTCAGCGATCGTCTCACGGGCTCGAGTGAGGCGTTCGTCGGGTGGCACCTGGGGGAACCACCCGTCGGCGAGCCGGCCCATGCGCCGGTAGGCGGGCTCGGAGGATCCCCCCAGCCAGATGGGGATCGGCTGCTGCACCGGCAGGGGTGCGAGTCCGGCACCGGTCACCCTGTCGAACCGTCCAACGTAGGTGACGCTCCGCTGGGTCCACAGCAGCCGCAGGAGTTCGATCTGTTCCTCTTCGCGTTCGCCTCGCCGGGTGAAATCCTCGCCGAGGGCCTCGTACTCGACGGGGTTCCATCCGACGCCAACACCCAACCGGAACCTTCCTTGCGTCAGACGGTCCACCTGAGCGGCCTGCTTCGCGACCAACGCGGTCTGTCGCTGCGGCAGGATCACGACGCTGGTGACCAACTCGACCGTGGTGACTGCGGCGAGGTAGCCGAACAGCACGAAAGGTTCCTGGAAGGTGGAGTCGAGGTCGTAAGGCCCGGAGAAGCCGTCGTGTACATCACGGTCAGCCCCGAGGACGTGGTCGTACGCGGCGATGTGCCGGTAGCCGAGGCGTTCCACCTCGACCCCGTAGGTCCGGATCTCTTCGACCTCGGAGCCGATCTCGAGCTGGGGGAAGATCACACCGAGCTGCATACCCATCCAACCGTTCCTTCGCGTGGCTCACGTCACGATGATGATCACATCCGGTCGAGACGTTCCTCGACGTCGAGCAGGTCCGGATCGACCGCTCGGATCCGCTCGAAAGCTCGCCGGGCCTCGTCGGTGTCTCCGGCCCGATCCGCAAGATCACCCTCGAGGTAGAGCAGACGGAGGTCGTGTTCCTGCTCGCCGAGGTCGTAGCCGTCGAGGAACCGTCGCAGGACCGCACGAGCAGCCCCCAGATCCCCGCTATCGGCGACGGCTGCGGCCCAGACGATCGCCGCCTCAGCCCGCCGTTCCACCGGAGCGGTGTCGTCGGCAACCAGTGCGCCAGCGGTCTCGGTGATGCGATCGAGATCCCTGCCGAGCGCGCGGAGGCAGTCCGCGAGGACGTGGTTCTGATCCTGCCGGCCGCTGAAGCGACGGTAGGCCTGGAGCTCGCTGGCAGCATCCGCGAAGCGGCCCATCTGGTACAGGGCGACCCCGTAGGCCTCGCGGATCGTGGCCAGACGTGCCGCTTCCGCCTTCGCCCACGCCAGGACCTCGACCGCGACGTCGGGCCGTCCCTCATCGATGGCTGCCGAGCCGATGCTCAGCGCCAGCGCGACGTCGTCAGCCCGTGGCCCCCGACCGAGCGTGCGCTCGATCTCCTTGATGACGCTACGAGGCAGCTGGGGTTCCTCGTTGGTTGGCAGCGGTGGGCGTGGCGGGCGGGCTGCGCTGCGACTCGCCCGGGGTGGAGCGCCAGCCTTGCGGGCAGCCTTGTCCAGACCGATAGGTTCCCTGGCTGCGCCGACCGGCCCGGGACCCTCAACCTCACGTGGACGTCCAGCTGCACCGCGACGGCTCGGGGAACGGTCGCGGCGGTCCGGCGACGCTCCCCCGGCATCACCGCGGCGTCCTCGCGAGCCCCCGCGACCGGACGATCCCCCCGAACGCGCCCGATCAGGACGGCGGCCACCTCCATCGCTGGCGTCGCCGGGCTGCTGTTGCTCCGATGAACTCATCGTGGGACTCCTGCCTTGGACGTCGTCTAGCCAACCACACCTGGCCACCCACCACCGGTTCCACCTCGGGGGAAGCGAGCATCGCACGAGGACGACCCGAGGATCCGGATGCCGCCCGGAGGACGGTGGTTGGAGCTGTGCGAGATCTCATGCGAGCGACGGGCACCAACCCCAA
>SKNK01000525.1 GCA_007120565.1 Nitriliruptoraceae bacterium
CCGGTGTGGATCGACAAGCCGTCGCTCCGGGGGGGCGAGCGTGACCGGCGAGCTGCCCACGCCCGACCGTTTCCGAGCGGTGATGGGACGCTTCACCACCGGGATCTCGATCATGACGGCCGTGGCTGCCGACGGGCAGCCCCACGGTATGACGGCCAACGCGATCACCTCGGTGTCGCTGACGCCGCCGCTGGTGCTGGTCTGCGTCGATCGTTCGGCCATCATGGCGGAGGTGATCGAGGAGGCCGAGGGTTTCGCTCTCACCTTCCTCAGCGCCGAGCAGCAGGAGTGGTCGCAGTGGTTCGCGGACAGCGACCGGCCGGTCGGCTCCGCACAGTTCGAAGGCGTCCCGACGCTGGCGCACCCCACCATCAGCCCGGTGTTGGCGGGGGGCCTGGGATGGGTGGATTGCCGCACGTGGGCGACCTACGACGGGGGCGATCACGTGATCGTCGTCGGCGAGGTGGTCGATCTCGGGGAGACCGACGACCCGGACGCGGCTCCCTTGCTGTACGACCGCGGCGGGTACGCCTACGTGATGGATCTCACCGACCTCCCCGACTGACGGCGAGGACCCCCGGTCAGTGAGGCGTGCCGAAGAGGCGGTCCCCGAAGTCACCGAGGCCGGGGACGATGTAGCCGTTCTCGTCGAGGCCATCGTCGATGGCTGCGGTCACGATGCGGACGCCAGGGTTCTCGGAGGTGATCCGATCGACCCCCTGTTCGGTGGCCACGACCGACAGCACGGTGACCTGCTCCGCACCTTCGGCATCGAGGGCGGCGACCGCGTCCGACGCGGACCCCCCGGTGGCGAGCATCGGTTCGAGGACCAGCACCCACGTGCCATCCAGCGGCGGGACCTTGAAGTAGTAGCGGCGTGCCTGCAGCGTCTCGGCATCGCGCTCCAGCCCGATCATGCCGACCAGTGCGGTCGGAACGACGTCGTGGACCCCGGGCAGCAGGCCGAGACCGGCACGCAACACCGGTACCGCAACGATCGTGCGGCCCGGGCCGATCGACGGAGCGGGACCGAGGGGGCTGGTGACGGTGCCGGTCTGCGAGGGAACCCCCGAGATGGCCCGGAGGGCGAGGATCGATCCCAACCGCTGCGCGTGGTGGCGGAAGTGCTCCGGCGAGGTGGTGTGGTCGCGGAGGGAGGCGAGTTGGACGCCGGCGATCGGGTCGTCGTCGAGAACGGTCACGTCGGACACGGTGGCACCTTGGCTGTCGACAGGCCACGGGAGGGAGACACGCGGTGGCTAGCGATAGCCTAGGCGCGAACACGTGGAGGAACGTGACTGGGGGATCGCGCAACCGCGCGGGCCCAGGCGCCTCGGTGAGAGGGCCGTCGATGATGAGTCGCCAGCACCGGGCCCAGGGTCCGCGTGCGGTGGGCTTCGCCCTGGCTGCTGGCCTCGCGGTCGGGTTGTTCGGCTGTACCGAGGAGCCGGAGGAACCCGCACCGGAACCCGCTCCGGCCGTCGAGGATGAGGAGCCCGCGGCCCTCCTGGGCGCTCAGGTGGTCGTGGTGTTGCCACCGCGGACGTCGCTGTCTGCGGAGGTCGCGGCGGCGATGGAAGACGACCTGCAGCGGTTGGCTGACGAGTACGACGAAGAGGTTCGGGTCGTACGAACCCGCTACCCCGACGATGCGGTCTTCGTGCGAGACGTCGCGGGCCTCTCGGTACGTGAGGGGGCAGACCTGCTGTGTGTCTTCGGCGCGGTCGGTCGTCAGGTCACCTCAGACCTGCGCGAACTGCATCCGGCAAGCCGCTTCTGCGCGGTCACTCCCAACGACCCGCCCGAGGAGCCAGAGGACCGTGTCGACATCGTCGCCCTGCGGGTCGTCGAACTCGGTCACCTCTTGGGTGCCGCGACGGTGGCGCTGGCGGACGGCGAGGCGGTGGCGCTCGCCCTCGGACCGACCGAACTGCAGCGAGGGAGGTTCCGTGAGGGCCTCGAGGCGGCCCTCGGGACCACGCCGATCATCGATCTCGATGAGGAGATCCCCCCGGAGGAAGCGGTCACGGCTGCGGTCGAGGACGGTGCCGCGGTCGTCCTCGTCGGGACCGGTCCCGACGCCGCTCTCCAGACCGAGGCCGCGATCGAAGCCGGCGCGCAGGTCATCACCCACCGGTCGCTTGCTGGATCTGGCGACGAGGTGGCTCTGACGTGGCACATCCGCTGGGACCTCGCCCTGGCACCGGCTATCGATCGGTTCCTCGGCCGCTCGGGGCCTGCGGAACTCGATCTCGGACTCACGGATGGCATCTTCGAGCTGGAGCTCGGTGAGGGAGCGCCCGCGGGTCTCGAGGCGGTGTTGGCCGCGGTCGAGGAACTGATCGTCGAGGGTGAGCGCGATCCCTTCGAGGCCGTCGAGCCCGAGGAGCCCGAGGAGGTCGACGACGGTGAGGACGTCGAGACGCCTGATGAGACCGGACAAGCGGAGGATCCGGATGAGGGCGCGGACACCGAGGACCCCGAGGGGCAAGACGAGGATCCTGACGGGCAAGACGACGAGCCGGCCGAGGAAGGCTGACTCCCCGCCGACGTACCACCGAC
>SKNK01000180.1 GCA_007120565.1 Nitriliruptoraceae bacterium
AAGAAGTTGCTCGCTCCGATCATCGCGCCGGGAGCGGCGATGGAGTGTCGGACCTTCAGCAGCTGCATGGCGCGGTAGGCGAGCCAGAAGATCAGGACCGTCTGGATGATCAACGGCACCGCGATCAGCACGATGTGCAGAGGGTTGTCGAGGATGATCTCGCCCTGGAACGCGAACAGCAGCACCAGGGTGATGATCAGCCCGATGGGCGTGACCGGCGCGATCCGCCGCATGAACACCCGGTCGAACCACTCGATACCGAACCGACGGATCAGCACGCGCCGGGTCAGCCATCCGGCAGCCAGGGGGATGACGATGTAGAGGATCACCGACAGCAGCACGGTGTCCCAGGGCACCGAGATGTCCGAGACCCCCAGCAGGAGCACCACGATCGGCGCGAAGGCGACCAGCATGATCAGGTCGTTCACCGCGACCTGCACGAGGGTGTAGCCGGCATCGCCCCGGGTCAGGTAACTCCAGACGAAGACCATCGCGGTGCATGGCGCCGCACCCAGCAGGATGGCGCCCGCCAGGTACTGCCGGCCGAGCTCCTCGGGGATCAGGGGCGCGAACACCACCATCAGGAACAGGTAGGCGATCGCGAACATCGTGAAGGGTTTGACCAGCCAGTTGATGCTGGTCGTGACCAGCAGCCCCTTCGGCTCGCGGCCGACCCCGGCGATGGCCCCGAAGTCGATCTGCACCATCATCGGGAAGATCATCGCCCAGATGAGCACCGCAACCGGCACCGAGACCTGGGCGTACTCGAACCGCGACAGCACCTCGGGTACCGCAGGTGCCAGTTGGCCGAGCGCGACCCCCGCGACGATCGCGAGCGCGACCCACAGGGAGAGCAGCTTCTCGAAGGTCCCGAGCCCGCCGGTGACGGCAGGATCGTCAGCCTCGACCGCTTGCGAGGCCGAGTGTTCCGGGCGGGGGTCGGTCATGGCTGCCTCGGTCGAGAGGGGCGTGGGAGGCCGGGAAGTGGACGGAAGGTCGGCACGGCTTTCATCGATGAACGACGATACACGATGAAACGGGTTCGGCTCGGGCCAGAGGTCCCGGCGAGGTGCGGCCAGACGTCGCCGTTGGTCAGGCAGCGCCGCCTCCGACTCCGCGGTGGTCTACAGCTCCGCGATGCCGCGCTTGAGCGTCGCCAACCCCATCGGCGAGAGGCAGTAGGCGCTGCGTGTGCCCTCCGGTGTGGCTTGGACCAAGCCGGCTTCGCGCAGGATGCGGAGATGTTCCGACACCGTCGACTGCGCGAGGGGCAACTCTGCGACCACGTCGCCGGTGATGCACGTCTCGCGGGCCGCGAGCAGTCGCAGGATCCGGATCCGGGCTGGATGACCGAGCGCCTTCGCCAGCCGGGCGAGCGTGACGTCGTCCGGCGCATCCACCGCATCGGGCGAGATCGCGGGAGCACACGCCGCGGCGTCGGTGACAACATCGTGGGCGATCGGCGGAGAGCTGCTCATGCCAGAAGGCTACCGTCACCTCCCCTCGCCGACCCCGAGCTCCTCCATCAGCCCGCGGACCCGTACCTCGATCTCATCACGGACCGGGCGTACGTCCTCGATGCCCTTGCCGGCCGGGTCATCGAGTTCCCAGTCGAGGTAGCGCTTGCCGGGCAGCACCGGGCAGGTGTCCCCGCAGCCCATGGTGATGACGACGTCGGCCGCCTCGAGGTGCGCCTCGGTCCACGGCTTCGGGTGGTTGTCGGTGATGTCGATGCCGACCTCGGCCATCGCGTCGACGGCGACCGGGTTGATCCGATCAGCGGGCGCAGATCCTGCAGACAGGACGGTGACGCGACCGTCAGCGAGGTGCTGCAGCCACCCGGCAGCCATCTGGGAACGTCCGGCGTTGTGCACGCACAGGAACAGCACGGTGGGAGCGGCATCGGTCATGGGGTCGAACCTCCTGGCTGGACGCGAATCTAGGGGCACTGAGCGTCGACGAACCGACCGCTAGCCCAACGCGAGGTAAACGATGTCCGGCGCTCCGCGCGCGACCGGGACCTCCTCCCGTTGCACCTCGCGGAAGCGGCCCCGCAGCCGACGCTCGAAGGTCGGGACCTGCTCGGCGGACCACACCGCCAGCACGCCACGGGCGGCCAGGCGAGCCTGGACCGCAGCCAACCCTTCGGCCCCGTAGAGCCAGGAGTTCCCCGGGCTCACGGTCCAGTGAGGGCCGTTGTCGACGTCGAGGCAGATGGCGTCGAAGGTCTCCGCCCACGGACGTTGGAGCCACTCGACGAGGTCGGCGTCCTCGCAGCGGACACGCGGGTCGCCGAGGTCACCGCCGGTCCGAGCACCGATGGTCGCACGGCACCAGTCGACGATCGCCGGCTCCCACTCGACGACCACGACCTCGCTGACCTCGGGCGATGCCAGCGCCTCCGCCAGGGAGAACCCGACGCCGAGCCCTCCGAGGAGTACCCGGCACGGCGTTGACGACGCGACCAGATCCAGTGCGGAGCGCACGAGCAGCCGTTCGGAGCGACCGTCTCGGGTGTCCATCAGGAACACGCCGTTGCTGATGATCTCGTAGTCGCCATCCCGTTCCCGCAGCGCCAGTTCGCCCGCCCGTCCGGGGTGTCGAGCGAGCGTCCGGGTCAGGGAGGGCGTGGGATCGTGTGTGATCACCGTGGCTCCTGGCGCGTCGGCCGTTGCCATCCGAGGCCTGGCCGCGCCCCACTACGGTACCCACGCGCTAGGGCTCAACCGCGCGGGAGGCAGGGCGTCCGATGGCAACGCGCCAGCTCGATCGGTTGCAGGGAGCGCTGTTGGGAACCGCGCTGGGCGACGCGGTCGGCGCACCCTTCGAGGGCCGTCACGGGATCGCGACCCGTGAGGTCGAAGCCTGGCTCGCAAGCTCGGCGCAACTGCGTTGGACCGACGACACACACATGGCGATGACGCTCGCGCAGGTGCTGCGCGACACCGACGGGTCGCTTGACACGCAACGGCTGGGCGACGCGTTCGCCGTCGCCTACGAGTCGGAGCCGTGGCGGGGCTACGGTGCCGGACCGCCGCAGGTCTTCGCGCTCGCACGTGGGGGCATGACCTACCTCGAGGCAGCCGGATCACTGTTCAGCGGAAGCGGATCGTTCGGCAACGGTGCGGCGATGCGGGTCGCGCCGGTTGCCCTCGCTGCCCGCGGCGACGTCGACCAGGCTGCGGCACTCGCGGAGACTCAGGCCCGCGTGACCCATACGCATGCCGAGGCGGTGGACGGAGCGGTCTTCGTCGCTACCGCCGCCTGTGTGCTCGCAAGCGGAACAGGGGATCGCGCAGAGGTCATCGCCTTGCTGCCACGAGCGGCGGACCTTCTGCCATCCGGCAGGGTGCGCGCCGCCATCACCGAGATCATCGACGCCGCACGTGCTGGCGAGGATCCCGCAGCCGTGGCACACGACCTCGGCACGGGCGTGGCCGCGCGGGAGTCGGTGCCCGCCGCGGTTGCCGCCGTGCTCGTCGGTGAGGACGTCACGAGCACGCTGGTCGCCGCGGTGCTCCTTGGCGGAGACACCGACACGATCGCCGCGATGGCCGGGGCCATGGCGGGAGCACGGTACGGCGCCTCCAGCATCCCCGACCGACTGCTCGCCAGGTTGGAGGACCGTGAAACACTGGACGAACTCGCCTCCACGTTGCTCACCCAGGGGGAACCCGACCACACCGGATGACGTCTCACGCGCAACCAGCCAGAGGGGTACGCCATGAGGCTCAGGCGCACGTGGATGGCCGCCGCGGTGCTCCTGGTCAGCTGCGGACCGTTCGGGGGCGGCGGTTCAGACCCAGCGACCGTGGAGTCCTGGCTGGAGGTTCTCGATGAGGAACTCGGGGCCCTTGGAGGAGCGATCGAGTGGTCCGAGGGCGCGCCGATCGATGCCGTGGCGATCTGCGGACCGGTAGACGAGGTGGAAGGGTGGCGGCTGCATGCGACCGTCGAGCTACTGGGCGCCGGAGAGCGCTGGGCCTATCACCCTCGTGTCGAGCTGCCCTTCTACTGCGGCTGACGAGGATCCACGATGCATCGAGCGAGCGTCGGGCGCTACACACCGCGGGCCGCGTCGGACAACCACTCCGTCAGGCTCACCGCGAAGCTGCGAAGGACGTAGACGTCGAGGATGTCCTCTTCGACGGCATGCAGCACCACGAAGGTCTCCCGGTAGGCGGTCACGGCACTCCGGCCCGCAGGGAACGCCGAGGCGTGCAGGTCGATCGACATCCCGCTCGCCAGGATCGTGCGAGCTTCAGGACCGGACAGGCGGATCCGGGCCATCCCGTGGCTCACCTCCTCCGCGACGGCAGCACCACCGTGGGTGTCCACCAGCGATCCTCCGCCCTCCGGCGGGTCCTCATGGATGACCAGCCAACGCCCGGGTCCGAGCGGGAGTACCACCGCGCCGTTACCACCTCCACCGCTCGGATCCTCCCCGTGCACGATGACCAGCCCCCAGGGCTGGGACGTGCTCAGCCCGTCGGCCTCCACCTCCAGGTCAGCCAACGGCGATGCACGGACCGCGAAGCGGTCTGCCGGTCCCGAGCCATCGACCGACCCGACCGGCGCGTCCGCAGCGTTCGAGCTGCGCGTCGGATCCCTGTCCGTCGACCCGTCACCTGCACGCATCCGGTCACCGGCGGCGTCGTAGAACGGTGGTTCGACGACCTCGACGGCCACCTGTTCGCCCGTGATCGGTGAGACCGCATGGACCGGGCGGTCGTAGGCCTCGACGCCGCCAGCGATCAGACCGAGGGCGATCGGGCGCTCGAGCGCCGGGCTGTAGGCCCTCGAGGTGATCCGACCGAGACTCGTCTGCGGCGTGCCATCGAAGGGTTGTGCGACCAGTTGCGCACCGGCGGTGATCATGGTCCGACCGTCGACCGATGCGAACCCCGCCAGTCGCTGGCGTCCAAGGTCGTGGAAGACCGGCTTCTCCAGCGAGCGTCGACCGATGAAGTCGCGCTCGTCCTTGCACATAGGCGCGAGGCCGACGTCGTAGGGACTGACCCGCCCGTCGATGTCCGCGCCGACGACGAGGTGGCCCTTCTCGATGCGGAGGTAGTCCATCGCTTCGAGCCCGTACGGCAGGATCCCGGAGGCCTCACCCACCTGCAGCAACGTCTCCCAGAGCCCCAGTCCCCAGCCGGCGGGGACGGCCAGTTCGTAGGCCAACTCGCCGGAGAAGCTGATCCGTGAGATCCGGATCGGCACACCGTGGAGAACGGTCTCGCACACACCCATGAAGGGCACAGTCTCGTCGCTCACGTCCTCGTCCGGCAGCAGGCGGCGGAGGACGGCACGGCTGCGAGGACCGGCGAGGGCGACCACCGCGTACTGATCGGTGACCGACGCCATCGCCACATCGAGCTCGGGCCACACGCACTGGGAGAGGAACTCGAGGTGGGCGAGGACCGCCGCGGCGTTGCCCGTGGTGGTCGTCATGAGGAAGCGCTCCTCCCCGAGTCGGGAGGTGGTGCCGTCGTCCAAGATGTACCCGTCGTCACGCAACATGACCCCGAACCGCACCCGGCCGATCGGTAGCTGCAGCCACCTGTTGAGGTAGACCCGATCCAGGAAGGTCGCAACATCAGCACCGCGCAGGGCGATCTTGCCCAGGGTGGAGACGTCGGCGATGCCGACGTTCTCACGGACGTTGCGTGCCTCCCTGGTCGCTGCCTCGACCGGCCCATCCCCGTTACCCGAGTAGTACTGGGGCCGCAGCCACAGACCGGAGTTCATGAACACGGCACCGTTGTCGACATGCCAGCGGTGCAGCGGGCTGTGACGCGTCGCGGCGAGCCACTCGCCACTGCCTCGCGCCGCCAACGCACCCAGGGTCACCGGCGTGTAGGGGGCGCGGAAGGTCGTGGTCCCCACCTCACCGACCGGACGGTCCTGCAGTTCCGCGATGACGTGCATCGCGTTGACGTTGCCGGTCCGTCCCTGGTCGGTCCCCATCCCGAGCGTCGTGTACCGCTTGACGTGCTCGACGCTCTCGTAGCCCTCCGCCAGCGCCACCTCGATGTCGTGGACGTGGACGTCGGTCTGCAGGTCGACGAAGGCCTTGCCCCGTCCGGCGATCAGCGGGACGGGAGCGGCGTCGACCGAGAGGTCCGGGTCGTCGGTGCGGGGCGGTGAGCCGACCAGATCAGCGCTACCGGCCGACTGGCCAACTCCGCGTCCACTCCCCGCTCCGCTGGCAACGGCGAGAGCGGCAGCCTCGGAGCCCGCCTCGGCGCCTTCGGCCAGGATCGCCGCGAGGCCTTGCGTCCCGTTGGCCGCACCGACGGCGCACACGTCATCATCGTCGGGACCCGGGACGAACGCCCCCCACGTCGCGTCGTAGACGGGCCTCGCTCCACCTTGGGCGCTGAGGCTGATCAACGGCGTCCAGCCGCCCGACACACAGACCAGGTCACAGCTGACGTTGCGTCGGTCCGCTCCCCGAGCGACCTCGGCGCCCTCGACCGACCGCGTCCCCCGGATGTCGCTGAGCTGCGCGCCCGTCGCGACATGCACCCCCTCGACGGTGGCCGCGATCTGCGGATCGCGGCGGATGTCCACGATGGCGCGGACCTCGACCCCGGCAGCAACCAGGTCGCGTGCCACGCCGTACGCGGTGTCGTTGCTGGTCGCCACGAGCACGCGACGACCCGGCACGACGCCGTACCGGTGCAGGTAGCGCTGGACCGCCGACGCCAGCATCACCCCGGGCCGGTCGTTGTTGGAGAACACCAACGGCCGTTCCAACGCACCGGTCGCGACCACCGCCTGCCGTGCGTGGATCGTCCAGTACCGCTGCCGGCCGACCCCGGGATCGAGCTGTTGCGTCGCACCGAACCGGCCATGGCCGTAGCGACCGAACACGGTGGTGCGGGTGAGAACGGTCGTGTCAGCAGCGGCGTCCAGTTCGGCACGTGCCGCCTCGACCCAGTTGCGCGCCGGTGCGCCGTCGAGGGCTACCTCGTGGTCGAGGAGGCTGCCACCGAGCGTCGGCTGGTCGTCGACCAACAGGACACGGGCCCCGACACGGGTCGCGGCGAGGGCGGCCATCAGCCCTGCCGGTCCCCCTCCGACGATCAGGGCGTCGACGTGCACATGCTGCTTGTCGTAGCGATCCGGATCCGAGCCCTCTGGCGGCCGAGCGCTCGACGCCATGCGACGCAGGATCTGCTCGTACGTCGGCCACAACCGTCGGGGGCGGATGAAGGTCTTGTAGTAGAAACCGGGCGGCAGCAACCGCGACGTGTGGTCGATCGCGGCACCGACATCAGCTCCTGCACTCGGCCATCCGCGTTGGCTGGCGGCCTCGAGGCCGTCGTACAGGGGCACCTCGGTGGCCTTGACATTGGGCACCGCGCGGTTGCCGGTCCCCAACCGGACGAGCGCGTTGGGTTCCTCCGCGCCGGCGCTGACGATGCCTCGGGGGCGGTGGTACTTGAAGCTGCGGCCGACGATCCGCACCCCGTTGGCGAGCAACGCTGAAGCCAGCGTGTCGCCGAGGTAGCCGGTGTAGGGCCGCCCGTCGAACGTGAACGTCAACGGGACGGCACGGTCGAGGTGGCCGGCTCCAGGGATCCGGAAGGGCTGGGTCATGGCTCGCGCCCGCCCATCGCCGGCGACCGCACCTCGAGGATGCGGTCGGTGGTCGTGTCGCGGGTCACCGTGAGCCACTGGCGGCAACCGAGGGCGTGGTGCCAGTGCTCGAGGTGGGGGCCGGCCGGGTCGCCGCGCAGGTAGAGGTAGGCGTCCCAGGTCGCGTCATCGACCTCGCCCGTGGTGTCGGGCCTGGCTCGGGACGCATCGCCGCCGTAGCTGTACTCGGTCACATCGCGTGGACCGCAGTGGGGGCAGGTGATCACCAGCATCGGACGGGACACCTCCGTGCGCGATCGCCGGGGTTCAGTGGTACATCCATGGCTTCGGCCCGTGTCCTTCTTCAGGGACGATCCGCCCCGACGCGAACCGGTCGAGGGCGAACGGCGCGGCCATCGGTGGGGTGGTCCCCGTCGCCACCATCTCGGCGAGCAACTCGCCGACGGCCGGGGTGGTCTTGAACCCCCCGTAACACCAGCCGGTGTTGAGGTAGAAGCCACCCAGGGGTGTCTCGGACAGGATGGGTGCGCCGTCCATCGACATGTCGACCACCCCTGCCCAGGTGCGCAGCAACCGGACCCGGCTGAGCGAGGGGAACATCGACACCAGGACCCGGATGGCCTCCTCCAGCGGCGACGGACCACCACGAGCGATGCGCGTGTTGTAGCCGTCGATGTTGCCGCCGAGCAGCAGCTCGCCCTTGTCGGTCTGGCTGACGTAGAAGTTCACCAGTCCGTGGGTGACCACGTGGTGGAGGACCGGCGCAAGGGGCTCGGTGACGGCGGCCTGCAGGACGTGGCTCTCGACCGGAAGGGTCAGCCCAGCGGCCTGAGCGATGCGGGTCGACCCCGCTGACACCGCGGCGATCACCCGGTCCGCGTGGATCTCACCGTGCGGCGTGACCACGCCGGTGACCCGTCCGCCCTCGCTGGTGATCGCGGTCACCTCGTGGTTCTGGACGATGTCGACCCCCAACGACGCCGCAGCGCGGGCGTACCCCCAGGCGACCGCGTCGTGGCGGACCGTCCCAGCGCGGCGCTGCAGGAGGCCACCGACGACCGGGTAGCGCGTCGAGGATGAGATGTCGAGGCGGGGGAGCAACGCGGCTACCTCGTCGCGGCTGAGCAGTTCGGCCGGGACCCCTCGGATCGCCATCGCGTTGGCGCGACGGGCGAAGTCGTCCAACTGCGAGGTGCTGTGCGCCAGGTTGATGATGCCACCCTGGCTGAACATGACGTTGAAGTTCAGATCCTCGCTGAGCCCCTCCCACAGTTCCAGCGAGCGATCAGCGATGTCACCACGAGCCGGGAGGAAGTAGTTGGAGCGCACGATCGCGGTGTTGCGCGTGACGTTGCCTCCGCCGAGGTATCCCTTGTCGATGACGGCCACATCCCGGATGCCGTGGTCACGGGCGAGGTGGTACGCGGCAGCCAACCCGTGGCCGCCGGCGCCGATGATGACCACCTCGTAGCCGGACCGCGGCCGGTCTTCAGGGATCGCTCGCGGCCAGCAGCGGTGACCGGAGAGGGCATGGCGCGCCAGCGATGCTGCCGAGTAGCTCCGGCGGCCCGTCCGCCTGGTCATCGTCGCACGCCACGTGCCTCGTTCACCGGGACCTCGTAGCGTACGACCACGCTTCCGCGCGTGACGTGGAAACGACCGAGCCTCCGGAGCGGCCGACCGAGCGAGGATCACCATGGGCAGCCCTACCGAGAACCCGGATGCCAGCGACATCGAGCGCATGCTCGGTCGCTACTACGACGAGGCCCCCGACCCAACGGATCCCGCCCAGCGCGTCGCCTTCGGGACCTCCGGGCATCGCGGATCCTCCGACCGGCGCTCCTTCAACGAGAACCACATCCACGCCACCACTCAGGCGATCTGCGACCACCGGGCCGCACAGGGCATTACCGGACCGCTGTTCATCGGTCGCGATCCTCACGCATTGTCCGATCCGGCCTTCCGCAGCGCGGTCGAGGTGCTGGTCGCCAACGACGTCGATGTCCGCGTCGACAGCGAAGACGGGTACACGCCGACCCCGGTCATCTCCCACGCCATCCTGGCCCACAACCGTGAGCATCCCGATCACACCGCCGACGGGATCGTGGTGACCCCCTCGCACAACCCGCCGGAGGGCGGCGGGTTCAAGTACAACCCTCCTCACGGTGGCCCGGCCGACAGCACGATCACCGGCTGGATCGAGGACACGGCCAACCGCATCCTGGCTGCCATGCAGGACGTGAGGCGCCGCCCCTGGGAGCGGGCCCGCCGGGACGTCCAGCGCCACGACTTCCGGACCCTTTACCT
>SKNK01000133.1 GCA_007120565.1 Nitriliruptoraceae bacterium
GAGATCGCGTCGTTGCAGTCGCGGCTTGGGGTGACGACGTTGTATGTGACCCATGATCAGGTTGAGGCGATGACGATGGGGGATCGGGTCGCGGTCTTGAAGGCGGGGTTGTTGCAGCAGGTGGATGCGCCGCAGTCGTTGTATGACCGGCCGGACAACCTGTTCGTTGCGGGGTTCATCGGGTCGCCGGCGATGAACATCGCCGAGGGCACTTTGGTGCGTGAAGGCGGCAAGATGTGGGTCGAGGTTGGGGGGTCGGGGTCGCGCCTGGTGGTGCCGGAGGCGGCGTTGGACAAGTATCCGCAGGTGGCGGAGCGTGATGGCGGCAAGGTGGCGTTCGGGGTGCGTCCTGAGCATTTCGCTCCGGCGGAGGAACTGCCGGAGGAGCAGCGCTGGACCGGCCGCAAGGTGACGTTGGTGGAGATGTTGGGCTCGGAGATGCTGGTGCACATGGCGACCTCCGCTCCGCCGATCGTGTCGGAGGACATGAAGGCGGCGATCGACGACGAGGAAGCGTTCGCGGAGTTGGAGCGTCAGGCCAAGGAAGGCGGGCAGGAGTTCGTCGCGAAGTTCCCGCCTGGCCAGCAGATCCGTATCGGTGACCTGCTCGATGTCGGGGTCAAGACCGAACACCTGCACTTCTTCGACCCGGAGTCCGGCGCAGCCCTGCGCTGACCGCCCTGTTGGACACGCCGTCTGGCCTCATCGGTCGGGCGGCGTCGTTCTGTCCTGCTCGACACTCGCCGCTCTTCCCCGACCCTCTAGGCTCTCTCGCATGCGTCGGCCCTGGCTCCCGGTCCGATGGCGGCTGATCGCCGTCATCGTGGTGTTGCTGGTCCGCCTCGCCCGGTGGCGGATCGTCCCTCAGGGCCTGCGTCACGTGCCTCAGCACGGGGGAGCGGTGTTGGCGTTCAACCATCACAGCTACGTCGATTTCATCATGCTGGCCTGGGCGCCCGTCCGGTTGTTGCGTCGGGAGATCCGCTTCCTCGCCAAGCGTGAGATCTGGGAGAGCCCGAGGACCCGCTGGGCTGTCCGGTTGGTGGGTGCCGTCCCGGTGGACCGGACCTCGACCTCGTCGCGCTCCCACGCGTACACCGCGGCGATCGAAGCGCTTCGCCAGGGTGATCTGGTCGCGGTCGCTCCAGAACAGACCATCTCGAGCTCCTACGAGTTGCTGCCCTTCCGGACCGGGGCAGCTCGGATGGCGCAGCAGGCCGGGGTTCCCATCATCCCGGTGGTCGGGTGGGGGTCGCACCGGTTCGCGACCAAGGGTGTGCCGCCGCGCCTGATCACCAAGCTCGCCGTGTCGGTGCGCTATGGCGACCCCATCGAGGTCGGCCCCGACGACGACCCCCGGGAGGTCACCGATCGGCTCCGTGATCAGATGACGGACATGCTGCACGATGTTCAGGAGAGCTATCCCGATGGCGCACCAGCCGGGGCCAGCTGGGTGCCGGCGCGTCTCGGAGGTGGGGCGCCGCCACCGGAGGACGACCAGAGCAGCTAGTCGGTGGACCTCGTGAACCGGACGTGGGTGACCTCGGTCGAGGGAACGAACTCGGACATCTCCAGGGCGTCGATCGCGTCGCCGACCCCATCGAAGAGCCGCTCGCCGGCTCCCAGCAGGATCGGCACCACCACGACGTGCAGTTCGTCGACCAGGCCGGCGCGCAGGAACTGTTGGATCGTCGACGCGCCCCCGCCGATGCGAACATCCCGACCATCGGCAGCCTGCCTCGCCTGCTCGAGCGCCACCTCGATCCCGTCGGTCACGAAGTGGAACGTCGTCCCACCTTCCATGGTGAGCGAGGACCGCGGGTGGTGGGTGGAGGACGAAGACCGGGGGATGGAAGCGAGGGTCATCGCCCCACCAGCCCCGCCACTGCTCATCCTCCCACGGGCCCCGGATCGGGCCGAACATGTTGCGCCCCATGATCGTCGCTGTGCGAGGGCCACCGGTTGCCTACCCTGAGGGTCGCATGCTCGAACGCCGCCCCGACCCGTCGGTGCCATGTCCTCACGTGAACTCACCCTCGACCTGCATCCCATCTACAACGATGGGGCCAAGATCGATGCGGCGCTCCGGGACGCGATGGACGACGCCGAGTCCCGCAAGGCCAAGCAGTTGGAGATCATCTGCGGTAAGGGCAGCGGTGCGCTCAAGAAGAGGGTCCTCCGGTTCCTCGATCGCAAGGACGTGCGCGATCGCTACCACCGCGTCGACAAGGACAAGGACAACTCGGGTCGGATCTTCGTGCACTTCCGCTGGAAGCGGGGTCAGTGACGGGGAAGGGCTCCGTGGTTGCCGGTCAGTCCTCCAGCGCGGCGATCGCCTCTGCCTGAGCGACGGTCTGCCGGGCCTGCTCGACGTGCAGCGCTTCGATCATCTTCCCCCCGACGGTGACCACGCCACGCCCATCGGCGGCCTCGAAGGCATCGATCACCTCGCGGGCCTGCGCTACCTCGTCATCGCTAGGGGCGAAGGTCGCGTTGGCGCTGTCCAACTGTTTCGGGTGGATCAGCGTCTTGCCGTCGAAGCCGAGCTCGCGTCCCTGTCGGCACTCGGCGTCGAAGCCCTCGGCGTCGTCCAGGGAGTTGTAGACCCCGTCGATGATCACCTTGCCGGCGTGACGAGCCGCCAGCACGCACCACGACAGCGAGGTAGCCAGTGGCGCTCGCCCCGGCAGGTGCGGGACCTGCAGTTCCTTGGCGAGGTCGTTGGTGCCCATGACGAACACGGTCAAGCGGTCGGACGCGGTGCAGATCGCTTCGGCGTGGAGCACGGCGGCGGGCGTCTCGAGCATGGCCCAGATGCTGGTCGTCTCGGGGACGTCGGCATCCTCCAACGCCCGCTCGATCGTGGCGACATCGTCGGCAGAGTTCACCTTCGGTACCAGCACCGCATCGGGGCCGGCTGCGGCCACAGCCGCGATGTCGTCGGTGAACCACTCGGTGTCCAGGCCGTTGACCCGGATGGCGACCTCGCGCCGCCCGTACCGATCCGCCAGCACGGCGTCGCGGACCCGCTCCCGGGCGTCGGCCTTGGCGTCGGGCGCGACCGCATCCTCCAGATCGAGGATCAGCGCGTCGGCCGGCAGGCCAGCGGCCTTCTCCAGCGCGCGCTCGTTCGCGCCCGGCATGTACAGCACGCTGCGTCGGGGACGGAGGAGGTCCTCGGTCAGGCTGGTCACGGGGCATCCTCCAGGTCGTAGGCCTCCGCCAGGTCGGCGTCACGCTCAGCGAGCGACCGCGCGAGGTCCAGGATCACCAGGCACTGCTTGTAGGTCGCATCGTCCTGCATCTTGCCGTCGATCATCACCGCACCGGAGCCGTCCCCCATCTCGGAGACCACCCGCTTGGCCCAGGCCACCTCGGAGGGCTCCGGAGAGAACACCTTCTTGGCGATGTCGATCTGTACGGGGTGGAGCGACCAGGCGCCGACACACCCCAAGAGGTAGGCGTTACGGAACTGGTCCTCGCAGGCCAGGGTGTCCTTGATGTCGCCGAAGGGCCCGTAGTAGGGGAGGATCCCGGCGAGCCCGCAAGCATCGACCATGCGCGCCAGCGTGTAGTGCCACAGGTCCTGCTGGTAGGTGGGCCGCGCCGCGGCTGCCTCGCCGTCCTCGCCGCCAGCGTCCTCGGGCGGATCCTCTCGGACGAGGTAGCCCGGGTGACCGCCACCGACCCGCGTGGTCTTCATGCGTCGGTCCGCAGCCAGGTCGGCCGGGCCGAGCGAGAGCCCCTGCATCCGGGGTGAGGCGAGGCAGATCTCCTCGACGTTGGCGACCCCGCGAGCCGTCTCCAGCAACGCGTGAACCAGGATCGGCCGGTCGAGCCCTGCACGGGCCTCCAACTGAGCCAGCAGGCGGTCGACGTAGTGGATGTCCTCGGGGCCCTCGACCTTGGGGACCATGATGACGTCCAGGCGGTCGCCGATCTCGGTCACCAGGGTCGTGAGGTCATCGAGGAGCCAGGGCGATTCCAAGGCGTTGACCCGGGTCCACAGTTGCGCGCCACCAAGGTCGGCGTTCCGGCCGACCTCGACCAGCCCCTGTCGTGCCGCCTCCTTGCGGTCGATCGGGATGGCGTCCTCGAGGTTGCCGAGCAGGACGTCCACCTTGGCCGCCATGTCGGGGACCTTGGCCACCATCTTCGGGTTCGACGGATCGAAGAAGTGGATCATCCGCGAGGGGCGGACGGGGATCTCCCGCAGTGGCGGCGGAGCGCCGATGGCCAGCGGGGCGAAGAAGTCCTTCGGACTGCGCATGAGCGTCCCTCCCGACGAGGCCCCCGCGACAGCCGCAGGGCACGACCGCGACGCTAGGTGGCCCGTCGGCGCATGGCCAAGCCGATGACCGCGCTAGCGTCCGGGTCAGCCCCTGCCAACGACCCGGGAGGACCTGCTGTGGCGGAGTTCGGACGTTTCCTCGACGACTTCGAGGTCGGCGAGGTCTACAAGCACTGGCCGGGCAAGACGATCACGCAGGCCGAGGACATCCTCTTCTGCTCGATCACGATGAACCAGCACCCGCTGCACTCCGACGACAACTACGCCGCTCATGCCACGCCCCACGGCAAGGCGATGGTGGTCGGCAACCTCGTCTACTCGATCGTGTTGGGCCAGTCGGTCCCCGACGTCTCCGGCCGAGCGATCGCCAACCTCGAGGTGGAGTCGCTCAAGCACGCGAACCCGACGTTCCACGGCGACACCATCTACTCGGAGACCGAGGTCTTGGACGTCCGCCCGTCCAGGTCGAAACCCGACCGCGGCATCGTGAAGGTGCGTACCATCGGGTACAAGCAGGATGGCACGGTCGTCTGCGAGTTCGTCCGCAGCGTGCTCGTGCCGAAGCGCTCGCCCGAGTGGGAGGGCCAGCCGGGGCGCCCCGAACCGCAGCAGGACACCTAGGACGGGGCCACCGGCTCGCGAGACCTCGGGCATCACCAGGACGTCGAGGGAGCGAGGCACGGTGGAGATCCACAGTGCGCCGGGGCCACCACGGACCAGCATCGTGCTCGCCGGTGGGCGACGCCTCGCGGTGCTGGAGGTTCGAACCGACCGCGGTGGCGGGTCGATCCAGCTGGCGGATCGCTCCGGGTACCGGCTCGAACGTCCCCCTGCCGCCGGTGAATGGTGGGTTGCCGGCCCTGATGGACAACAGGTGGGCACGGTCGCCCGCCGCTCCCCGGTCGGCGAGAGGTTCCGACTGAGCCTCGAGGGTGTGGACCTCGAGGTGATGCCCGTCGGCAGCCTCTTGCGGCGGCGGTGGGAGGTCAGGGATCTCGAGCGCCGCTCCCTGGTCGAGGTCGTCCAACGTCGGTGGTCGCGTCCCGTGCACGACCTGTTGGTCCGTGCGGGCGATCTACCTCGCGCGCTGCCGCTGGTGGTGGCCTGGACCGTGGCTCTGGCCAGCGCTCCTCCACCAGCGGAAACACGCCGACCCCGATGGACGACCCGCCAAGCCTGAGGCCGTTGGGCCCGACAAGAGGACGGACCTTTCTGAGGTGGTGTGCGGTCACGGTGTGCGGTCAGGCGTACTCAGCTCACGATGTCTCACGGCGCCGGTAGGGTCCCGCGTTCGATGAACAACTCTCCCTCTCCCAACGGTTCCCCCGCGCCTCTCGTCGAGGCGCGGAAGCTCGTCAAGCGCTTCGGCGACTTCACGGCCGTCGACGGCATCGACGTCGAGGTACAGGCCGGCGAAGCCTTCGGGTTCCTGGGCCCCAACGGTGCAGGGAAGTCATCGACCATGCGGATGGTGGGAGCGGTCTCGCCCCCGACGGATGGCGAGTTGAAGGTGCTCGGCCTCGACCCGGTGCGCGACGGGCCGCAGATCCGTGCGCGTCTGGGGGTCGTTGGGCAGGACAACGCCCTGGACGAGCAGTTGACCGTGGGGGACAACCTCGCCATCTACGGGCGCTACTTCGATCTGCCCCGCTCGGTGATCCGTGAACGGATCGACGAACTCCTCGACTTCGTGCAGTTGAAGGAACGGCGTGACAGCAAGGTCGATCCCCTCTCTGGAGGGATGAAACGGCGTCTGGTGATCGCCCGGTCCTTGATCAACGACCCCGACATGGTCCTGCTCGACGAGCCGACCACCGGACTGGACCCGCAGGCACGACATGCCCTCTGGGAGCGGCTGTACGGGCTCAAACAACGGGGCGTGACCCTGATCCTCACGACCCACTACATGGACGAAGCCGAGCAGCTGTGCGATCGGCTGGTCGTGATGGACCAGGGCCGCATCGTCGCCGAGGGAGCACCCAGCCAGCTGATCGCCACGCACGCGTCTCGCGAGGTGATCGAGTTGCGCTTCCCACCCGGAGAGCAGGTGAACGCGCTGCCCAAACTCGACGGGCTCGGCGAGCATGTCGAGGAGCTCCCCGACCGGGTGCTGATCTCCTCGAACGATGCGGAGGCGGTGGTTCGCGAGGTCCACACGCGTGGGCTGGAACCGGCGACGGTCCTGATCCGTCGAAGCACCCTCGAGGATGTGTTCCTGCGCCTCACCGGCCGTACCTTGATCGACTGAGCCTTCGAGCGACCGGCGGACCTCGCCGACCGTCCTCGTCGGCGACCTGCGTGACCGACCGAACCCAGCGAGCCCACTCTCGACAAGACGGGGAGACTTCCGATGGCGACGCCGATCGCGGTGCGTGTGCTCGAAGGGCACCTCCGTGAGTACCGGCACACCTGGCGGGGTACCACCATCTCGTCGATCGCCACTCCGGTGCTGTTCCTCGCGGCGATGGGGCTCGGTCTGGGTGCCCTCGTCGACGGTGGTCGTGGTGTCGACCCGGCGGGTGACATCACCTACCTCGCCTGGCTGGCTCCGGGGCTGCTCGCGGTCTCGGCGATGCAAGCGGGGGCTGGCGACGGTGCCTTCCCCGTCATGGCCGGCCTGCAGTGGATACGGACCTACCACGCGGTCGTCGCCACGCCGGTTCGCCCTGGCGACCTGCTGATCGGCAACCTGATCTGGGCAACCATCCGGCTGACCGTGGTCGGGGCGGTCTTCGTTGGCGTCGCGGTGGCGTTCGGTGCGATGGCGCTCGGCCCTGGCCTCGCCGCGCTGGCTCCTGCCGTGTTGACCGGCATCGCCACCTGCGCGGCCGTCAGCGCGTTCATGGCCACCCGGAAGAGCGACCTGGCGATGTCGGGACTCTTCCGGTTCGTGATCGTCCCGCTGTTCCTGTTCTCCGGCGCGTTCTTCCCCTTGAGCGAGCTGCCCGCGATGGTCGAGCCCGTTGCCCGGCTCAACCCCGTCTGGCACGGGGTCGAACTGACCCGCGGAGTGGCTCTCGATGTGCCAACCGCCCTGCACTGGGCGATCCACGCCGGGGTGCTCAGCACGGTGTTCGTCGTCGGGACCTTCCTGGGATCCATCGCCTTCGCCAGGGTGCTGCGAGCATGAGTGCCGACCTTGGCTCCAGTGACCGGGCGCAGCTGGCCGTTCGCGTGACCCCACCGTGGCTGCTCGGCCGCTCGGTACGGATGGTCGAGCGCAGCATCATGGTCTACCGACGGATACCGATCGTCTTCCTCAGCGCGCTCATCGAGCCGATCCTGTACCTGTTCGCGTTGGGGGTCGGCTTGGGTGCGCTCGTCGGTGATGTCGCGGGTCCCGACGGCGGTCTGGTCAGCTACGGAGCGTTCGTCGCGCCCGCGCTGATGGCGGCGTCGGCGATGAACGGAGCCGTGTACGAGTCGACCTTCAACCTGTTCAGCAAGTTGCACTTCCAGAAGCTCTACGACGGCATCCTGGCAACCCCGCTCACCCCACGTGACATCGCCGTCGGGGAGATGACGTGGGCGCTGTTGCGGGGGTCGATCTACTCGGCAGCGTTCCTGGGGATCGCCGCGATCGCTGGACTCGCGACCTCCTGGTGGGCGCTGCTCGCCGTGCCGGCCGCCACCCTGATCGGGTTCGCCTTCGCCGGCATCTCGATGACGGCTACGACCTTCATGAAGAGCTGGCAGGACTTCGACCTCGTGCAGTTGCTGCTCATGCCGCTGTTCCTGTTCTCGGCGACGTTCTTCCCCTTGGAGGTCTATCCCGACGCGATCCAGGTGGTGGTGGTGCTCTCTCCGCTCTATCACGGTGTGGAACTCATCCGAGGGCTGATGTTGGGGGCGCTGTCCTGGACGCTGCTGGTCAACGCCGCGGTGCTGTTCGCCCTCGGGTGGGTCGGGATCACCATCGCGACACGCCGGATCGGTGCCCTGCTGGTGCGGTGAGTCCGCAGAGCGCTCAGCCAACGGAGGTCGTCAACCCTGCCCCAACCGGCCTGCAGGCGCCCCTATCGGCGCGCAAGAGCGGCAGTTGCCGGTTCCGGCGGGTGAACGCCGGGTTACCTGTCGGGGTCCGTACGGCCAAGCTTGCGTCCTGGACGCTCGAACCTCTGCACGACCTACGACCGGGCGCGTAGGCTCGCCCCATGGGACTTCGACTGGGTATCGACCTCGACGGCGTGGTCGCCGACTTCAACCGCGGTTGGACCGCGGCGTACAACCGTTCCTTCGGTGCGGAGTTGCACGAGGGACTCGTACAGACGTGGGACAGCCCGTTGTCGCTCACGCACTTCCCCGACATGGACGCGTTCTGGCTCTGGGCCCGTGACCAGGGCGAGACGGGCGTCTTCCGCGATCTCGAGCCCTACCCTGGAGCCCTGCAGGCACTCGAGAAGTTGCATGCCGATGGGCATCGGCTGGTGATCGTGTCGGCGAAGCCCGACTGGGCCGTACCCGGCACGCTCGAATGGCTCGCCGAGCATCGGGTCCCCACCCGAGAGATCCACTTCACCGAGAGCAAGTACGAGGTTTCCTGCGACGTCTACCTCGATGACGCGCCGGGGCAGGTCGCCGAACTCGTCCGCATGCGGGCGCAGGAGGCGATCGTCTGCCGGTACGTGCGCCCGTGGAACGACCCTGTCGAGGGCGCCCACGACGTGCACGACTGGTCGCAGTTCCAGCACATGGTCCGACAGGCGAGCGAGGTACTTGTCGGCTGACCCTCATCACGGGACGGGGGAAGCTCGTCCTCGTGGTTCACCAAGAGCACCAGGAGAGAACGCCATATGAAGATGCGCAAGTGGGCCGCGCTTGCCGCGGTAGCCGCCCTCGTTGCCGCCTGCGGCAACGGTGAAGAGGCCCCCGAAGAGACCCCAGAAGCTACTGAGGCTCCCGCTGCGGAGACCGAGGAAGCTCCAGCGGAGGACCCCGGCGAGGAGGACGCAGCCGATGACCGTGCCGACTGGCCGGACTCCCTCGTGCTGACGCTCCAGCCCGCGGAGAACCCCCAGGACCTGATCGACGACGCGCAGATCCTCGGCGACATGCTGTCCGAGCGCCTAGGCATCGAGGTCGAGGCCACCGTCCCGGATGACTACCAGGCGGTCATCGTCGGTCTGCAGACCGGCGCCGCCGACATCGGTGGTGGGTTCGGTCCCGTCAACGTCGCCCGCGCGATGGACCAGGCCGGCGCCGAGCCGATCCTGCAGTCCGAGCGTTTCGGTGAGTTCCTCTACGTGTCGCAGTGGTTCACCAACGATCCCGACACCTTCTGCGGTGACGAGCCGGTCGAGCAGACCTACGAGTCCGACGGCGAGGAGTACACCATGCTGTTCTGCAACGGTGTGCACGAGCTGGAGACCTCTGAGGAAGGGCCCATCGGTCTCGAGTTCCTCGAGGAAGCTGGTGACGTCACCATCTCCTTCGTCTCGCCGGGATCCGCATCCGGTGAGGTGTTCCCGGCCTTCGGTCTGATCGAGATGGGCTACGACCTCGACGCGTTGGACACCATCTACGCCGGTGGTCACCCCGAGTCGGCCCTCGCCGTCTACAACGGTGAAGCTGCCATCGGGGTCTCGTACAACGACGTTCGTGAGGATCTCGTCGAC
>SKNK01000304.1 GCA_007120565.1 Nitriliruptoraceae bacterium
CAGGGGCGCGTGTCCCCGACCGCCTCACGGGCGGCTGCCAGTACCGTCCGGTAGCCGGGGACCGACCGATCGGCACGTGGGGCACGGCGGCCCACCTCGCGGTAGGGCAGGTTGGCGCGAACGACGGTGCACCCGGTTGCGGCGAGGGTCTCGGCCAACGCGGTGAGCCCGTCACCATCGAGGTCGCCGCCGGCACCGGGTGCGAGCAGGACGGACCTGCGGGAACGACGCCGACCGGCACTGGGCCGGTGGATCGCGGCAGAGACCTGTTCCGACGCGGGGTCCTCGACGGCAAGAGAGAGCCGGGTGACGCTCACGACCACCTCGACGTCGGGGAAGGATCTGACGGACTGGTGACGGACACCGCGAACGGGCCAACGCGCAGGAGAGATGCGAACCGGGGACGCGAACCGCCGAAGCGGCACCCTACCCGCCGGCGACAGAGTGCGGCCCACCGGAGCAGGTGGGTGCTCCGGTGGGCCGCTGGTGATCGCCATCTGCGTCGGACGGCGATCTCCGGGTCATCCGAGAGAGGGAGGGTGACGACCCGGCGGAACGTGGAACCTGGAAGGAAGGTCAGATCATCAACGCTCGCGCGTGACGACGACGACCGGGCAAGGACTGTGGGCAACCGCCTGCTGGCTCACCGACCCGAGGAGGAGTCCGCGGAACCCGCCGAGGCCGCGGGCACCGACCACGAGCAGGTCCGCGCCTTCGGCCGCCTGGGTGAGCACGCTCGCGGCACCGCCGGCCCGTACGGTCTGGACCACGTCGACATCGCCGGCACCACCGACGGAAGCGAGGGCATCATCCAGCACACTCTGGGCTGCGGCGCGGAGTTCCTCGTCGTTGGGGAGGGTGACCACCATCGGCAGGGCGGTGAGTTCGGGCGTCGGGTAGGCGTGGACGAGCTCCAGGGTCGCGTCCCGCAGTCGGGCTTCGTCCAGGGCCCAGGCGAGGGCACGCTCGGCGTCGGGTGAGGTGTCGATACCAACCACGATGCGGCTCATGGCGCCTCCTCCTGCTGCTGGTGGTAGCTCGAGCCGGATCACTCCGGGAAGCGGCGGCTCGCACGGTTGCTTGCCTTGAACATGCCCGTTGGCCAGCAGGACCACTAGAGCGGGATGACCCGGACTGTCGGACCGATGGCCCTACCGACTCCTCGCGGACCGACAGAGCTAGCATGCTTCCGATGCGTCGATCCGCGACGCCGTGGCGAGGTGTGACGATGCGCTACCCAACCCGGCTGCTGACCGAGGACGAGGAGGTCATCGACCAGTTCCGGCCCCACTGGAAGGTGCTGCTGCCGTCGATCCTGTGGGCCATGCTGTTCGCCGCGCTGATCGGGATCGCCTTCGCCGCGCTCGAGCCCCCGTGGGGCTGGATCTCGCTCGGCGTCGGGCTGCTGCTGTGGTTGAGCCTGTCGATCCGGTCGCTGATCGCGTGGTACTTCACCAACTACGTGCTGACCACCGAACGCATCATCGTCCGCCAAGGGATGATCGCCCGCACCGGGGTCGAGATCCCGTTGGAGAACATCACCAACGTGCTGTTCTCCCAGACGGTGCTCGAACGGATCCTGCGCTACGGCGATGTCACCCTGGAGTCGGCCGGCACCCAGGGGCGGAGCAAGCTGGACGACATCCCCGACCCCGAGGGGTTCCAGTCGGAGGTCTACGCCGCACGAGAGCTGCGGACCTCGCACATCAAGAGCGGCGGGAACGTTGGCTCGATCCGGGACGTCGTCGCCCAGCTCGAGGCCCTGGCTGACCTGCGCGAACGCGGACACTTGAGCGACGAGGAGTTCGAGGCGAAGAAGGAGATCCTGCTGCGCGAAGCCGCAGGCGAGTGACCCACCGCCGGGCCTCGGCTGGAGCTGCCGGTCGTCCCCTCCGGAGAGGACCTGCTGCCCTGCCAGGACCCCGGGGCGCTCGCGATGCTCAGGGCAACCCCTTCAGGAGGACCACACCATGCGACCCAGTGACCTGCGACCCACCGACCCGGTAGGCGGCCTGATCGGCGACCCTGTCGCGACGATCCGGCCGACCGCAACGCTCCGCGAGGCCGCCGAGCAGCTGGCAGCCGACGACATCGGCCTGTTGGTCGTCGTCGACGCCGCCGGCGTGCGTGGCGTGATCTCAGAGCGCGATGTCGTCCTGGCGATCGCTGACAACCTCGAGCTGTCCGAGGAGCGGGTCCGTGACAGCGCATCGACCGACGTGTTGAAGGTCGATGAGAACGCCACCATCCGAGACGCCGCCGCGGCGATGAACGACGCCGGCATCCGACACCTGGCCGTGTCGAGGAACGACGTGGTCACGGGTGTGGTGTCGATCCGCGACGTGCTGGCCGTGCTGCTCCAGGACATGCCAACGGCCTGAGGTCAGACGCTGGTCGCGGCGGGTGCTTGCTCAACCTGGGCCGCTCCCGGATCCCCATCGCGACGATGCCACCGGCTCCACAACACCAGCAGACTCGGCAGGACCAACACCGAAGCAGCCAAGGAGTAGGCGATCGCGTACACGATGACGTAGCCCAACTGCGA
>SKNK01000071.1 GCA_007120565.1 Nitriliruptoraceae bacterium
CCGGTGACCGCCATGGCCTGGACCGGGACCGCCGCGAGCGTGGCGAAGATCCCCACGATCGCGCCGTACCACGCCAGCGTCCGTGCCCGCCGCAGATCCTCGTGCCGGCGGGACACCACCACGACGAGGTAGAGGGCCCCGGCGGCCAGTAGGACCGCGGCGTAGGCCACCGCACGCAAGCCTTGGCCGACCGCGCCGATCAGACCATCGTCACCGGCGAACAGTTCCGCGATCAGCGCATCGTCGATCTCGGGCGCTTCACCGACGGTGAAGGTGAAGACCCCGCTGACCGGGTGGCTGTCCGCCGAGAGGACCCGCCAGGTGACCACGTACCCGCCATCGGGCAGATCGTCGGGCAAGGCGACCGCGACGATCTCGGCGTCACCGGCCGAGACGGCGCCGTCGTCGACCCGGGTGGCCTCGGCATCGAACACCCGCAGCCCACCGGTCGGCAGGGTGACGGGTTCGTTGAACCGGAGGGTGACCTGTTCCGGCGGGTCCTCGAGGACCGAGCGGTCCGAGGGTGTCGCCTCCTGCAGCGTCGCGTGTGCCGACGCCGGCACCGCCAGGAGCGAGGCCACCAGCAGCGAGGCCACCAGGAGCACGAGGCACCCCAGGGTGCCCAGCCGCAGCCCGCGGCGACGCGAGGCGAGGGAGGTCACACCGCCCCCACCCGCAGCCGCGGCCGCGACTCCACCGGCCGCATCTCCGGTGGGAGTTGGCGGGACAGCGCCCACAGCGCAGCCACACCTACCAGTTCGGCCAGGTGGGTCAGCTCCGCAGCCAAGCTCGCCGCTCCGGTCGCCACGTCGATCGTGGCAGCGACGACCGAGGCGGCCGCGACGACGGCGACCACGGGCAGCAGACCCACCGATCGCCGAGGCTGCACCGCGGCGAACACCAGCCCCACGCCGATCGCCACCTGGGCGGCTCCCAGGTCGCGACCGAGATGCAGGTCCGGGCCCAGCAGACCGAGCAGCATCGGGAGGGCCAGGATCAGCTGGGCCACGCCCGCCAAGGCCACCAGCGCACGTACATCCCGTCGGCGGCGCGCGGACCGAACCGAACTCGACGGTGAGGGAGGTGGGGTGGCCACCTGAGCCATGATCGACGCGGTCAGGTCCGGGACCCGATCTGCGGCTCCGACCCGGGTGCGCCGTGCCAGGGCAGCCAGGTCGTCGACGAACCGCTCGCAGGCAGCGCAACCCTGGAGGTGACGGGCTACCTCGGCACGGCCGACCGGCGCTACCTCGCCGTCGAGTTCGGCCGAGACCGCCTCACGGATAGCGGTGCAACCGTCGTTCTGGGTCACGGGACGACCTCACCTCGGTGACAGGACGGGACTCGTTGCAGGTGGTCGCTCGGAACCGGCGTTCGGTTCCCGGCTGACCTGACCGAGGTTCGATACCCACCGCTTGCAGGTTCGGGCGGAGAGGGGCGGGACCGGCGCGGATACGCTGTGAGGATGGACGAGACCACCCGACTCCTGCGTGCCGCGGCCGACGGCGATGCCGACGCGCTGTCGGCGTTCGTGCACCGTACCCAGGCCGACGTGTGGCGGTTCTGCGCTCACCTCGTCGATCCTGGAGTGGCCGACGACCTCACCCAGGAGGTCTACCTGCGGGCGATGCGCACGATCCCTCGCTTCCGTGGCGACGCCAGTGCACGGACCTGGCTCTTGGCCGTCGCACGCAACGTCGCGGCCGATGAGATCCGTCGGCGGCAGCGTCGGCGACGGCTCCCCGACCCGGTGGTGGACGACGTCCCCGATCACGCAGGACACGTCGATCTCCACGATCTGCTCGACCACCTCGACGAGGACCGTCGGGCCGCGTTCGTGCTCACCCAACTGCTTGGGTTGCCCTATGCCGAGGCAGCGCAGGCCTGCGACGTCCCCATCGGCACGATCCGCTCCCGCGTCGCACGCGCACGTGAGCAACTCATCGACCTGGTCGCCGACGACGCCGAGGTGGCAAGGGACGAAGCCGGCCGCGACGTTGGCACCTGACGTGCGCGTCCGGGCGTACGCGCCGGCGTCCGACTTCGAGGCCGTCAGCCAGATGCTGGTCGCCTCGTACCGTCCCGGCGACGTGTTCGATCCGTGGCTCCAGCCCCGCTGGGAGTACATGCACTTCCACCCCCTGATCCGTGGGCTCGACCTCAGCCGGTTCGGGGTCGCGGAGGAGCACGGCAAGATCGTGGGGGTCATCCACTTCGAACACGACCCCACCTGCGCCTACCTGCAACGCCGACCGGGCGCGGACCACGTGATCGAACCGTTGCTCGACTGGGCATCGGAGCACCTCGGCGGCCCCTCCGAACGCTTCGGGCGCGAGGTGCTCGTGGTCTACGTGCCCGGGTTCGATGGACCGCTGCGTTCGGCCCTCGCGGACCGCGGGTTCGTCGAACAGACCGATCGCGGGGAACCGCACACGCGGCTGACCGGGATCACCCATCTCTCCCCGCCCCCTCCGCCGCCGGGTTACCGCCTGCAGAGCCTGGCTGACGACAACGACCTGGCGAAGGTCCACCGCGTCCTGTGGCG
>SKNK01000367.1 GCA_007120565.1 Nitriliruptoraceae bacterium
GCGAGGGGCTGCACCCCGCGGACCTGCCACCCATCGAGCCACTGGCGCTCGAGGATGCCCTGAACCTCGGCCTGGTCGAGACCTCTTGCGGTCGGCTGCGCTGCACGGCCTCGGGGTGGTTCCTGCTGGACGAGGCGGTGTCGCGGCTGTGGTGACGCCGCCCGTGGCGGTCGTGGTGTGAGCTCAGCCGATCGTCGGACGGGGGCGGTCGGTGACCATCATCCGGGCGATGTGTCGCGTCAACGCCGAGATCCGTTGCAGGTGACTGATCACCTCCACCTCGCGTTCGTACGACCGCACCCGGTTCGGCGCGTCGGCGCGGAGACGCTCCACCAGGTGTGAGCCGATCTCCAGGCGCTGTTCCTCGACCAGCGGTTTGGAGTCGACGATCTCCTGCGCCAGGGAGCGGTCGCCGTCAGCGATGGCCTGCACGGTGGTTCGGAGTCGATCGGCGATCAGCGCATGGAAGGCGCCGACGGCTTCGGTCGTAGGTTCGCTTGGCACGACACCGTCGCGCAGCCGACGCCTGCCGACCTGTACGAGGTTGGTCTGGATCACGTCCCCGATGGTCTCGAGGTCGTTGGCGATGGCGATCGAGCGGAGGAGTTCGTCGCTCTGTCGGTCCGAGATCTCGTGCCCCCCGATGTGGCCGAGGTAGTGCAGCAGTTCGGCGTGGATGGCATCGATCCGTCGGTCGTGTTCCTCGAGTTCGAGGAGCGCTTCCTCGGAACCGTGGAGCACGGTGGGCATCGCGGCGTCGAGCATCTCGACCACCTCGCCACCGAGGTGGCCGAGCTCACGACGGGACAGTTCGAGCGCAACGTCGGGGGTGTCCAGCACATCGTCGTCGATGTAGCGGGCTCCCGGCCGATCGTCGTCTGCGCGGTCGGGCACCAGTCGTTCGACAGCGTGAGCGATCAGGCGACTGAAGGGAAGGAACACGACCAACATCCCCAGCTTGAACACGGTGTAGGCGTTGGCGAGTTGCCGAGGGGTCTCCGCAGCTTGCTGCGCGGTGCCGCTCAACCCCTCATGGCTGGGCGACATCCACACGGCCAGGTCGGCGAGCTGAGGGATGAGCCACACGGCAACGCCGACCCCCGCGGTGTTCACCGCGGCGTGAACGACCGCCACCCGCAGTCCAGAGCGGGCGGTCCCGAACCCCGCGATCATGGGGGTGACGCAGTGGCCGATGCTCGCCCCCATCAGGATGGCGATGCCAACCTCGAGATCGACCAGGCCCTGGGAGGCCAGCACGACCACGATGCCTGAGGTCGCCGACGACGACTGCACGATCGCGGTCAACGCCGCGCCCGCGAACAGCCCGATCGCGATCGCCGAGGTGTCGGACAACAGCTCGGCGATGAAGGGATGCTCCTGCATCGGGGCCACGGCACCGGCCATGACGTCCATCCCGAAGAAGACCAGGCCAAGGCCCATGACGATGCGCCCCGGTGACCGGAACGCGTCCAGCCGCTTGATGGAGCTGACGGCGAACCCGGCGGCGACCATCAGCAGCGCGAACCGGGTGACGTCGAACGCGATCAGCTGGATCGTCAGGGTGGTACCGAGGTTGGCGCCAAGCACGACGCCGACGGCGGGGACCAGGGTCATCGCGCCGGCGACGACGAACCCGATGATCAGCACGACCGTTGCGGTCGAGGATTGGATCAGGCCAGCGGTCAAGGTGCCGCTCACTGCCCCACGGAGGGGGGTTCCCGACAGTCGAACGAGCATGATGCGGAGGCGATCGCTGGTCACGTTCTGCAGGGCTCGGGTCAGCTGTTGGATGCCCAGCAGGAACAGGGCGAGCCCACCGACCAGGCCGGTGATGAGGTCCAGCAGATCGATCTCGCCCAAGGTCTCCCCCCGAGGGTCGCTGTCGTTCGGTGCCAAACGTTACGCTGGCGCGTGAGATGAGGAGGTGTGCTGTTGCCACCACGGATCGGGATCACGAGTTGGCGGCGTGAGCTGCCTACGTTCCTGGGGGAGCGTACGCGCCTGTACACCCTGGCGGACGAGTACGTGGTCCGAGTGGCCACGCCCGGGGCGGTCCCGCTGCTGGTGCCACACGTCGCTCCGAGCGACGTCGATGGCGTCCTCGACGCGGTTGACGGACTGGTCATCGCCGGCGGCGGAGACGTCGACCCGGCGAGCTACGGCGAGGCCAACGTGGCCAGTAAGGACACCGACGCGCAGGCCGATGCCACCGAACTCGCGCTCGCCCGTCGCGCCCACGAGCGAGGCGTGCCGACCCTGGCCATCTGCCGCGGCATGCAGATCGTCAACGTGGCAGGCGGTGGCACCCTCAGCCAGGACATCGTGGGGGAAGGCACACCCCACCCCCCGATCTCCGACGACCCCGATGCGGTGCTTGCGGATCGCCACCCGGTCGTGATCGACGAGGGCTCGCGACTCGCCGAGGTGCTCGGTGCCGGCGAACGCATCGTCAACACGATCCACCATCAGGCGATCGACGAACTCGCGCCCGGCTTCCACGTGACGGCGAGGGCCGCCGACGGCGTCATCGAGGCCATCGAAGCGGATGACGGCTGGGATCTGCTCGCCGTGCAGTGGCATCCCGAGAAGCTGGGCGAAGACGACGCGCCGCTGTTCGCGTGGCTCGCGGAGGTCGCGGGCAGGCGTCGCGGTCGTGAGTAGTCTCGCGAACGAGCAACCGGAGCGAGGGGCGTGATGGGCGGGGAGGCCGAACGACGGACGACCCGCCTGGATGACCTGATCCAGGTCGAGCGAGACATGCTCGACAAGGTCGGTGATCTGCCGATCGATCTGGAGGCGTTGGTGCTGGTCTCCAACCTGCACCGCACCGTCGCGGCGATCCGGCGCGAGTTCGAGAAGACCGTCCTGGCCGAGGTCCGGCTGTCGTGGACCGCGTTCACCGTCATGTGGGTGCTGTGGATCTGGGGCGAGTCGGAGACCCGCGAACTGGCCAACGAGGCCAACGTGACCAAGGGCACCCTCACCGGGGTCGTTGACACCCTGGAGAAGCGTGGCTTGGTCGAGCGGCGCCGTCGTTCGCGTGATCGTCGGCTCGTCGCCGTGAAGCTGACCGATGCCGGGACGCTGCTGATCGCCGACGTCTTCCCGCGGTTCAACGTCGAGGAGCAGCGGGTCGCCTCGCTGCTGACGTCGAGGCAGCGCACCGCGATGGTGGAGGGGCTACGCCGCATCCTGCGAGAGCTCGGGACCTAGGTGTTCGTCCCACCGAGGTCGTGGCCGACGCCACGGAAAGCGACCTCGTGGCGGTGGACTCCCCGTCGCCCGGAGCCGGCGGTTCGCCACCACCGTCTATGGGGCAAGGAGTTTGGATGAGCTCTCGGACGTTTCACGCCGCGCTCGTGCGGGAGCTATCGCCACGCCTCGCTGAGGGAGAGGTCACGTTCCTCGCGCGAACCACCGTGGATATCGAACGGGCTCAGGCACAACACGTGGCCTACGTCGAGGCACTCCGCAAGCAGGGCCTGGAGATCGTGCGTGCCCCGGCGTTGCCCGAGCACCCCGACGGGGTGTTCGTCGAGGACGCGGTCGTCGTCGTTGGCTACCTCGCCATCCTGACGCGCGCGGGTGCGGCGTCACGTCGCGGAGAGGCGGCGAGTCTGTCACCGGTGCTCGAGGGTCGCGGGCTCGACGTCGTCGCCCTGTCGTCGCCCGCGACCCTCGATGGCGGAGACGTGCTGCAGATCGAGGACACGATCTTCGTGGGACGCACGACGCGCACCAACGATGCCGGCATCGAGCAGCTCCGAGCGCTCGTAGCACCGCTCGGTCGAACCGTCGTTCCGGTCGACGTGGAGGCAGCTCTGCATCTCAAGACCGCGGCGACGGCGCTCCCGGACGGCCGGATCCTGGCGAACCTCGATGCAGTCTCGAGCGGCGCGTTCCACAACCATGACGTCCGCGGCGTCGACGAGGCTGCCGGGGCGAACGTGCTCCTGGTCGGTGACCGGGTCCTGCTCTCCGCGAGTGCTCCCCGAACCGCCGCCGGCCTCCGTCGCGACGGCTATGACGTGCAGACCGTCGATCTCAGCGAGCTCGAGAAGGTGGAGGCAGGTCCAACCTGTCCTTCGGTCCTTCTCCCGGAGCGGCGCAGCGGTGTAGTGGGGTAGGTGGGCTACTCACCGGGGAGCAGGAACGGACGGCGGATCACCTCATCGAGGACGAGCAGGGTCAAGGTTCCGCGCATCCCGGTGATGGCCGTGAGGTCGTCGAGCAGGAAGCGCCGGAGCTCGTCGAGGTCGGAAACGCGGACGAGCAACAGGACGTCGTGGTCGCCGGTCACCAACGCGGCGTACTCGACGTGGGGGAGACCGAGCAACTGCTCGGTCAGCGGTTCCATCTCCAACCGAGAACCCGGTCCTGCCGAGACCAACACGAACGCCGCGACCCCGACCCCGAGCTTGGTGGGATCGACGATCGGTGTGAACCCGAGCAGCGCGCGTGACTCGACCAAGGCGTTGAGCCGCTGGTGGACCGCTGAGCGGGACAGGTGCAGATCGCGAGCCAGCGCGGAGATCGAGGCTCGGCCGTCCTCCCGCAGGGTGCGCAGCAACGTCAGATCTACCTCATCGGCCTGCAGCGACATTTCGTTCTCCTTGCGGGATCTTGAGTGACAGATCGACGTCCGAACCTCCCGCTTGAGGGCGAAACGTCGCGATGTCGGCGAGCCCGGTGACGAACCGTCGCACAGCGCTAAGGTTCCCGCCAGGCGTTACGCGCGGAGCTGTGCGCTAAGCGCGCGCACCGGGTGGCTGAACCGGGGTTGCTGAGCAGGCCGCCGCTGAGCGACCACACGACGGAGAGCGAGAACGTGAGCACGTTGAGCAGTTTCGATCCACCGCCTGAGCAGACGGAGCGGTTGCTCTCGAAGGTCGGAGAGCTCGTCGAGGAGCTGGTCACCACCGCGGCGAGCCGCCCCGTGCTCGGCAACCCCTCCGGCAGCGAGTTGGTCCCCGGCCTGCTCGATCAGCGCCCCGGTCAGGAGCCGGCAGAGATCGAGGCGATCCTCCAGCAGATCCGCGAGATCCTGGCGACCGGGGTCGACAACGCGGCGAGCGGCGAGTTGGCCTACATCCCCGGCTCCGGCCTGCTCACGTCAGCGTTAGGGGATCTGATCGCCAGCATCGCCAACCGGTACACGGGCTTGGCCGGGTTCTCGCCGGCGGCGGTCGCGCTGGAGTTGGGGGTTCTGCGGTGGCTGACCGAACTCTTCGGGCTGCCGGAGCGAGCCCAGGGCCTGTTGCTCTCCGGTGGCTCGGCGGCCAACCTCACCGCCATCGTCACCGCCCGCGAGATGCATGCTCCGGATCAGGTCCAACGTGCGACGATCTACACCGGCGCTCATGCGCACGCGTCGGTCCGCAAGGCGGCACGGATCGCCGGGGTACCCAACGGGCAGGTCCGGGTCTGTGGCTCCAGTGACGGACTCCGCCTCGATTCGCGCGCGGTCGAGGTGAGGATCAAGCAGGACCTCGAGGACGGGCTGCTCCCCGTCGCCATCGTGGGTGCGGCAGGCACGACCAACACCGGGGCGATCGATCCGCTTCCCGCGCTGGCCGACCTGGCCGCGGAGCTCGGTATCTGGTTCCACGTCGACGCGGCCTACGGCGGCTTCTTCGTGCTCAGCGATCGAGGTCGAGAACGTCTCCGAGGTATCGAGCGGGCCGACTCGATCACCCTCGACCCGCACAAGTCGCTGTTCCTGCCCTTCGGTACCGGCGCGTTGCTCGTCGCCGAGCGCAACCATCTCGCGCTGGCCTTCGCCGAGGAGTCCGACTACCTCCGCGATCACAGCCAGGACCTCGACGCACTGCCGGACTTCAGTTCGATCACCACCGAGCTCACGCGCGAGTGGCGGGGCCTGCGTCTGTGGTTGCCCCTCCAGCTGCACGGCGAGGCCGCCTTCCGTGAGGCGTTGGACGACAAGCTCGACCTGGCCGAGCACGCGTGGCGGGAACTCGATGCCGACGCCAACCTCGAGACGCTCGGGGCTCCCGACCTGTCGGTCGTCACCTTCCGCGTCCGGGGGGACGACGCCCTGCAGGACGCGCTGCTGGCTCGGGTTCATGAGGATCAGCGCGTACGGTTGTCGACCACCGTGATCGATGGACGCGTGGTCCTGCGCCTCGTCGCCCTGTCGCACCGCACCACCCGGGAGATCGTCGACCTGGCGATCCGCCTGATCCGGGAGGCAGCGCAGGAACTCGTGGCCGACCACTAGCTCGCCACTGGCTCGACGTTCACGGCGCGGTGACCGATGCCCCGTTCGCCAGGAGAACGATGACTACGCAGTCGACCAGCGCCTCGGGCGTGCAGGCCTCGGAGCCGTCCCAGAGCTTCGAAGAGCTCCGCGCCAGGTTCGCGCCGGACACGGTCTACCTGAACACGGCCACCTACGGGTTGCCATCCGACCGTGTGGTCGCGGCGATGGGCTCAGCCGTCGAGCGGTGGCAGCGGGGGCTCGCGACACCCGTCGAGTACGACGGCGCCGTCGATCGTTCGCGCGAGGTGTTCGCTCAACTGGTCGGGGTCGCTCCCGAGGCCGTGGCGGTGGCGAACCAGGTGTCGGTGCTGGTCGGAACGGTCGCGGCGTCCCTCCCGGATAGCTGTCACGTCCTCGTGGTCGAGGACGATTTCACCTCGTTGCTGTTCCCCTTGTTCGGGCAGGAACATCGTGACATCACGGTCACCACGGTGCCGCTGGAGGCGCTCGCCGACGCGATCGATGACCGGACCGAGCTGGTGGCCTTCAGCCGTGTGCAGTCGTCCGACGGTCGCATCGCAGACCTTGACGGCATCCTCGCAGCAGCCGAGCGACACGGTGCCCGCACGCTCGTCGACGGAACACAGTCGGTGGGTTGGCTGCCCATCGACGCCGCGCGCATGGACTACCTCGTCGTTGGCGCCTACAAGTGGCTGCTCAGTCCCCGGGGGACCGCGTTCATGGCGGTGCAGCCGGAGCGACTTGACGACCTGCGTCCCATCGCGCCGGGGTGGTACGCGGGAGAGGACGTGTGGGGCTCGATCTACGGACCGGGGATGGAGTTGGCCGGCTCGGCCCGTCGCGTGGACGTCTCGCCCGCATGGCTGTGCTGGATGGGGACGGCACCCGCGCTCGAGTTGATCGCGGAGGTCGGTGTCGAGCGGATCCACCGCCACGACGTCGGGCTCGCCGACGCCATCCGCGAGGGGTTGGGTCTGCCGTCTTCGACGTCAGCGATCGTCTCGATCCCCGTGGAAGGTCCGGTCGATCTCTCCGGGCACGGGATCACCGCCTCGATGAGGGCCGGATCCCTTCGGGTTGGCTGCCACCTGTACAACGACCTCACCGACGTCGAGGCGTTACTGACCGCGGTCGAGCCGGCGGTGCGACGAAGCGGTTGATGGTGAGACCGCCGGTGCGCTGCCGGCGGTCACCGGCCGAGGACGCGTTCGACGAGCTCTCGGTCGACGAGGTCGACGTCGGCGAAGCGACGGCCTGCCTCGGCGAGTCCCGGCGCGACCCGCTCGAGCTCACGGCCGACCCGCTCCGCGTCCTCCCTGCGGCCTGCGCGCCCCAGCACGATGGCTTCCCAGAGGGCGAGCTCCGGGTGCTCGTCGACGTCGATCTCGAGATCCCCCAGGTGCTCGAGGGAACGTTCTGCCTCGCCGTCCAGCGCGAGCTCGAAGGCTTCGACGACCTGGTGGTAGCGGACGGTGTAGGTGACCATCCGATCGAGGCGGTCCAGCGGATCGGGGTCGTCATCGACGCGGAGGTCGACCTGATGGTCGTGCCACGGGCGACCGCTCGGTGTCGCGCAGACCACCATGATCGCCGCGGATCGACGGCCGCGCACGTCGCCTCCCTCGTCCTCTGCAGCGTGCAGCGCCGCCATCAACCGCTTGGCGATCCAGCCGTCGGTGCCCTCGTAGGCCTCGATCATCGCGTCCCAGACGTCGTTCGACGCCATCATGTTGGCCAGGGCGACGCTGTCCTCCCCGCGCGCGTGACCGGCTGCGCCGACGCAGGCGTCGCCGGTATAGACCGCCAGACCGCCACGGCCGTCCACCATCGCCACCTGGCGCCGCTCGGGGTGGGGATCGACGACGCGCAGGGCCTTCAGCGCCTCCTCGGCGGTCAGCCCGGAACGGAGCACGTCCAGCCCGAGTTCGCCGTACATCGGCTCGCCCATCGACTGCGTCGCGATGACCCCGTAACCGGGCAGTGCCCAAGGGACGCTCGCGCCGACGGCGAAGGCTTGGGACTGGGTTGCGACGCCCATCAAACCGCTGTCACGGTCCCTGGCGATGATGGAGTAGGTCATGCCGCGACCCTACTGGTCCGTTCAGGTGACCTCCGGCCCACATCACGGCCGGTCGTCCGACGCTAGATCCGGGGCCGGGACCGGGTCAGGCGGGTCCGGTGACGTCGCCGAGGAAGCGTGTTACGAGTCGGTTGACGTCTGCCTCGGCACGTTCGAGGTGGCGACGCGCATCATCGAGTACGGCCTGCGCGGTGGTGCCGGCCTCGGCCAGAGCGGCGGTGGACACCTCGCCACCGAGCTCGATCCACCAGGCGATGTTGTCCGGGTCCACCTCGGGGTGGAACTGCACGCCGAGGTTGCGGCGGAGTCGGAACGCCTGGGGGCCGATCTCGTTGCGGGCGATCTCCGTGGCGTCGGGTGGGACCACGAACCCGTCGTTGTGCCACTGCATCCAGGGGCCGGGTGGCACGAGGTCGACGTCGTCGGACTCGATGGTCGTCCAGCCGATCTCGGGCCGTGGTGCGGGCTGGACCCGGCCACCGTGTGCAGCCGCGAGCGCCTGGCCACCGAAGCAGATCCCGAGCACCGGGATGCCGCGGGCGTCGGCTTCGCGCAGCAGGTCGAGTTCGCGATCGATCCAGGTGCCGACCTGGTTGCGGTCGTTCAGGGACCAGATGGCGCCCAGGGGGACCAGAAGGTCGTGGTCGCCGGCGGCGGGGAACGCCCCGCGCCAGGTGCCATCCTCGACCCGCTCAGACATCGCCAACAGCTCCACCTCATAGCCGTGCTGCTCGAGGGCGCGCCCGACGAGCCCGGGTCGTGAACCGGGATCGTGCTGGAGGAACAGTGCGCGCATGGGGGCTCCGAGGTGGGCGAACGGGCCGGGTCTCCGGCCCGGTCAGGGGGCGGCTGCGGCGCCATCCGGGCGCTGCCCGCGCGAGGCTGCAGGTCGCCCCGGAGTCTAACTGTTCGGTCCCGAACGAGTCTGGTAGCGTCCGGCGCGGGATGGGAGGTAGCCACATGTCGACGGGTGACATCGCTGACGACGCCCAGGGTGCGGGCGACGCCGAACCTCCGACGGCTGCCGCGTCCCGGGTGATCGGCGACCGTTGGCTGGACATCACCGACCCCGACGTCTACCGCGCCGGTGTGCCACATGCGACCTTCCAGCGCCTCCGTGACGAGGATCCGGTCGCGTGGATCGACGAGACCGACGGACGGGGCTTCTGGGCGATCACCCGCTACCACGACATCGTCGAACTCAACCGCGACTTCAAGACCTTCACGTCGCGGCAGGGCATCCGCCTTGAGGACATGGATGAAGAGGAGACCGCCGCCCGCCGCACCATGATGGAGATGGATCCGCCCGAGCACACGCGGCTACGACGCCTGGTGCAGGGTGGCTTCACCCGGCGCATCGTGCAGTCCTACGAGGAGGCGATCCGGGTCCTCGCCAAGGCGGTGCTGGAGGAGGCGCTGCCGCGCGGCCGGTTCGACCTGGTCACCGACGTCGCCCGCCAGCTGCCGATGCGCATGTTGGGACGCCTGCTCGGCGCCCCCGAGGAGGACTACGGCTACCTCGTCGACCGTGGCGACGC
>SKNK01000323.1 GCA_007120565.1 Nitriliruptoraceae bacterium
ATCGACGCATCTTGCCGGCGGTCAGTCCGCCTTCTTGCCGACCGCCTCCGACGACGCCACACGCTCGAGTTCGGTCTTCGGGGCGATCCGCCACAGGCCGTTGGCCGTCTCCTGCCAGGCCCCCAGCAATCGCGTCGCCCGGACCGATCCCGTCAGCACGGCATGCCGCTCGATCAGCTCGCGTACCGCCTCCAGCTGGTACCCGTCGGGACGTCGAGCTTCGACCAACTGTCGGTTCACCCGGGCCAGCACGTCACCACGCGGGTCGAAGGCGAAGCACTCGCCTCCCGACATGCCGGCACCCACGTTGTGCCCCGTCGGCCCGAGGATGACCACCGTCCCGCCGGTCATGTACTCGCAGGTGTGGTCCCCGGTCCCTTCAACGACCGCGGTCGCCCCCGAGTTGCGTACGGCGAAGCGCTCGCCACCTCGGCCCGCGACGAACAACTCGCCACCCGTGGCGCCGTACAACACCGTGTTGCCCACCAGCACCGGATCACCCACGTCGTCCTGCGGCGCACGGATCACGATGCGTCCGCCCCCGAGGCCCTTGCCCACGTAGTCGTTGGCCTCGCCGTCGAGCACCAACTCGACACCGTCGCTGACGAACGCTCCGAAGGACTGTCCCGCCGAGCCGGAGAACCGCAGGCGCGCGAGGCCTGGCGGAGGTTCCTCTCCGAACTCCAGCCCGACCGCCCCGCCGAGGCGCGCGCCGACGGTGCGATCGGCGTTGGTGATGGTATAGGTGTACTCCACGATCCCCCCGAGGAACACGGTCTCGACCGCGTCCTCGAACACCCGGTCACCCAACTCGCTGCGGGGATCCTGGACCGGTTCGCGGGCCACGAACCGACGCTCACCGACCGCGGGGTCGCGGAGAAGCGGCGAGACATCGATGCGCTGAGCCCGTCCTTCCACGTCGGTGCGTGCATCCAGCAGATCCACGCGGCCGATGGCCTCGTCGAGGCTCCTCATCCCGAGGGAGGCGAGCAGACGACGCACCTCCTCAGCCACCATGGTCAGGTAGCCGGCGACCATCTCGGGTGTGCCAACGAACTTGTCGCGCAGATCGCGGCGCTGGGTAGCGATCCCGACGGGGCAGGTGTCCCGGTGGCAGGCACGCGCCATGATGCAACCTTCGGCGAACAACGCCGCCGTCCCGAACGACACCTCGTCGGCCCCAAGGAGTGCCGCCACCAGCACATCGCGCCCGGTCTTGATCCCGCCGTCGATGCGCAGCTTCACGCGGCTGCGTAGCCGGTTGACCCGCAGGCTGTACTGGACCTCCGCGAGCCCGAGCTCCCACGGCAGCCCCGCGTGCTGGATCGAGGACAGCGGCGAAGCACCCGTGCCTCCGTCGTTGCCGGAGATGTGGATCGAGTCAGCGAGCGCTTTGACGACCCCGGCGGCGATCGTGCCGATGCCCGCCTCCGCGACGAGCTTCACGTCCACCTCGGCTTCGGGGTTGACCTGCTTCAGGTCGAAGATGAGCTGAGCGAGATCCTCGATCGAGTAGATGTCGTGGTGGGGCGGCGGGCTGATCAGGGTGACGCCTGGCATGGTGTGGCGGAGCCGCGCGATCTCATCGGTGACCTTGTGGCCGGGGATCTGACCGCCTTCGCCCGGCTTGGATCCCTGGGCCATCTTGATCTGCAGCATGTGGGCGTTCGCGAGGTACTCCGGGGTCACACCGAACCGCCCCGAAGCCACCTGCTTGATACGGCAGTCGAGGTCGACCTCGCTCCCCCGGGTCCTGAAGCGTGCAGGATCCTCGCCGCCCTCCCCCGAGTTCGCTCGCCCGCCGATCAGGTTGAGTCCAGCGGCGAGGGTCTGATGCGCCTCGGCAGACAGAGCGCCATGAGACATCGCCCCCGTCGAGAAGCGAGCCGTGATGGCGCTGACCGGTTCCACCTCGTCGAGCGGGATGGGATCGCCCGCCGGTTGCGGGACGAGGAAGTCACGCGGGTAGGCCGGGTCGCGGCTCTGGACGAGCTCCGCGAACGTGTCGTACAGGTCGGTCCGGCCCTGCTCGACCGCGCTGCGAAGCAGTCTTGCGGTGTTCCCGTCGACCTCGTCCTGGCCGACCTCCTCGAGGACGAACGGCTCCGTCGCCGGCTTGCGTCCGAGACCGAGCACGTCATGCAGTGCGTCGACCACCGGCTTGCTCATGTCGTGGAACTCGCCGCTCTTGCGCCACTTGATGATCCCTGGACTCGACAGGTCCGGAACCTCGTAGGGCTCCTCGCCCTGCCGGTCCGCCGGGCCGAAGGCGTCCTCGTGCTGGCCGAGCACATCTTCGGCGATGTCGGTCAACGTCAGGCCACCGAGGGTCGACACCACGCCGTCGAAGCACAGCTCGACGACATCTGGACCGAGCCCCATGGCCTCGAAGATCTGTGCACTGCGGTAGCTGTCCAGCACCGAGATGCCCATCTTGGACATGATCTTGAGGACGCCGTCCTCGCATGCGTTCTTGTACCGCTCCTGAGCATCGCTTGCGCTCGGGCTGTCCCCGCCGATCCGACCC
>SKNK01000043.1 GCA_007120565.1 Nitriliruptoraceae bacterium
AGAGCCCGAGTCCCGCGTCGGTGAGGCGGTACTCGTCGCGCATCCGTCGCTCGTCGCGGTAGGGACGTCGGTAGAGCACACCGGCGTCGACCAGGCCGCGTAGTCGGGCCGCGAGCACCGCGTCGGAGATGCCAAGCTCCTGCTTCCAGTCGTTGTACCGCCGGACACCGAAGAAGGCCCGCTGCAGCATCAGGAGCACCCACTGATCGCCCAAGAGGTCGAGGGCGCGGCCGAGCCGGTCGTCGGCGGGACGAACCACCTCGGCTCCTTCGTGGTCGCGGATCCGCGGGGGCGGCGGATGGCTCCGCTCCCCGTCGGTCTCGTGGTCGGATCGGCCGAGCCGGGTCGGTCCCTCGCCGGTCCCTGGTCGGTCATACCTTGGGCGGCGGGGCTCAGCCCCGTCGATCCTAGGCGCCGATGCATCGGGAACCCGCGAGGGTGGTCGTCGTGGTCCTCAGTGAAGGCCCCGTTGGTAGGTATGGGCGGCCGGGAACCGTTAGCGTGGGCTCCAACACCTCCCAGGAGTGACCAGCGGATGACCGAGTGGCTGATCGAGACCTTCGGGCGCACCCAGACCGAAGCCAAGGTCATCGTCAGCATCGCGTTCGTCGTCCTGCTGATCGTGCTGCGGATCGTGCTGGCCAGGTTGATCGTCCGCGGGGTCGACGACACCCACGTCATCTATCGGGCGCGCAAGACGCTGAGCTACGTGTTGGCGCTGATCGGCGTGATCTTCCTGGCGTGGTGGTGGGTCGGTGCCCTGCACAACGTCGGCACCTTCCTCGGGTTGGCCATCGGTGGTATGGCGATCGCCCTCGCCGACGTGCTGCGCAACATCGCGGGTTGGGCCTACATCCTGCTGCGGCGGCCCTACCGGGTTGATGACCGCATCGAGATCGACGGTGTCATCGGCGACGTGATCGACATCCGGGTGTTCCGTTCGACCCTGCTCGAGATCGGGAACTGGGTCGACGCGGATCAGTCGACGGGTCGCATCGTGCACGTGCCGAACGGCAAGGTGTTCAACTCGCACGTCTACAACGCGACCGAGGGGTTCGGCTACCTCTGGCACGAGATCGATCTCAACATCACCTTCGAGTCCGACTGGCGCCGGGCCGAACACCTGATGCAGTCGGCTCTCGAGGAGGCGGGGGCGCACACCGTCGAGGAAGCCACCCACCGGATCCGTCAGGCGTCGAGGTACTACAAGATCCGCTTCACCCACCTCACACCGACGGTCTACATCTCCGTCCGGGAGCGTGGAGTGCTGCTCACCGGGAGGATCCTGGTCGATACCCGCCGGCGGCGGGCCGTCGACCAACAGGTGTGGCGGAACCTGCTCGACGCGATCCACGCGGACCCGAACGTGGAGATCGCGTACCCGACGACGCGTACCTACCTCCGCGACCCGCTGCAGGTCGAGACCGAGGAACGCCCCCGACCCTGAGGCGGAACAGCGCGGGTCGTCGCACGTGGTGACGACGGAGCTTGGACTCCATGCCGGTCGGTAGCGCGCTGTTCAGGTGGGTCGAGCGCGACCCTGGATGATGATCCCGGCACCGTTGCCCGACCTCCACAGGTGCTCGAAGGTGAACCCCGCATCCTCCGCCGTGGCGACCGTTCGGCGGTCGAGGTGGCAGCCGGCCACGATGTTGCGCCAGATCGGTGTGAGCGCGTGCTGCATCCAGGTCACCGCGGGACGTTCCGAGCGAACGTGCTCCAGCATCAGGAGCTGCCCGTCCGGCGCGAGCACGCGGTGGGCTTGCTGTAACGCCCGTCGCGGCTCGCCCACGGTGCAGAGGACCAGGCAGACCACCACCGTGTCGAACGCGTCGTCGTCGAAGGGGAGCTCTTCCGCGGACGCAGGCACCAGTTCGACCGGGAAACCAGCGGCGACCGACCGGATCCGAGCAGCGGCGCGGCGGCGCATGTGCGGGTCGGGTTCGACCCCGACCACCTCGGCGACCTTGGGGTAGTAGGGCAGGTTCAACCCCGTTCCGAACCCGATCTCCAGGACGCGTCCGGTCGCGCTGGCGACGGTCCGGCGCCGCTGCTCGTCCATCCCGAGGAGCTTGTCGGCTGGACGCGTGATCGCGTCGTAGCCGGCGGCGACGATCGGGTGGGAGATCTCGCGGGCGGACATCGAGGGTCCTCCGTGGGGTGGCCGGCTCGGGCGGGTCGCGTCGTGTCGTCCACACCACGGGGGCGAGCGCGTCGCCGGCTGAGCGTAGCCTTGCTAGACGGTTCGACGACGGTCCGGATCGATAGCGGCGGCCCGATGCCCATGCGAGCGCCCTCCGTGGGGTACGGCTACCGTAGGCGCCTCCGGCGAGACGGGAGGCGGATGGACGCTCCGACGGGGTGGTATCCAGATCCGCAGCAGGCGGGGCAGTTCCGCTGGTGGGATGGCGACCGGTGGACGGGGCGCACACAGCCTGCGCCACCGCCACCGCGCCCGGCTGAGCCAGCGCAGATGCCAGCCCCGGCCGGGGCTGCGTCGCCGGAGCCTGGGAGCGGACGGGTGCCGGGCGTCACCACCGCCGACGAGGTGCCTCGGGCAGCTGTTGGGCCCGGGTTCGATCCGAGCGCGGCGGGTGGGTTCGCCGCGTCAGGAAGGCCCCCAACGCCGGGGGCGCCGGCGAGCTCAGGTCGGGGCCTGGCGATCACGTCACTGGTGTCGTCTCTCGTGTGGGTGGTCGGCATCGGGTCCGTGGTTGCCGTGGTGACCGCCATCCTCGCGTTCCGACGTCGTCCGGACCCGGTCAGCCAGGGGTTGGCGATCGCTGGCCTGATCATCGGGATACTCGGGCTGGCGTCAACGGCCGTGTTCGCAACAGCCGTTGGGATCCCGGTGTTCATGGCCGACCGCAGCGCGGCGCACGAGGCCCAGGTGCAGTCGGACCTGCGTAACGGCGCGATCGGGATGGAGATGGCCTACACGGACGCAGGCCGCTATCCAGGGGCGTCCGGGCAGGAGCTGTCCGACGTGATCGACGGGTTCGTCCCCTACGACGATGTCACGGTCGAGGTGACGCAGGTGTCCGAAGACCGGTTCTGCCTCACCGGCTATCGGGAAGGTTGGGACGGCCCTGTCGCCGCGTACGACTCACACGGAGGCGGGATCCTCGACGACCCGGCAGGCTGCACACCGTGACGGTCGCCGCCCGCTGGATCGAGTGTGACGTCGCCTAGCGCGACCGCTCACGGTGGCTGGCCCCCCGAGGATGGCGATCAGGCCGTCCGGCCCTCCTCCGCCGAAGTGGATGGACGGCCTCCGCGGCCCGCAGCGTGCCGGGGAAGTCGGGCGTGAACCTCGAACCCGCCGTCGGGGTGGTGGTCCGCGGTGACGGTCCCGGCGAACAGAGCCGCTCGTTCCCGCATGCCGACGAGGCCATGGCCACCTTCCGCGGGGCTGCTCGGGTAGTGAGGTGGTGCAGCAGGTTCTGCTCCCTGGTCGCGGATGCGGATCTCTACCTCGGCGTCGTTGACCGCGACGTGGACCGATGTCGGGACCGGCCCGGCGTGTTTCAGGGTGTTGGTCAGGGCCTCTTGGATGATGCGGTAGGCAGCTAAGGACATGCCGGCACCGATCTGCTCCGTTGGCCCGCTGACGTGGAGCTCGAGGGGCATGCCGGCGTCACGCATGCGTGCGGTGAGCAGCTCCAGGGCGTCGAGGTCGGGCTGTGGAGCACGATCCTGGTCGTCCCAGTTGCGGTGCAGCAGGCCGAGAAGTCGGCGCAGTTCGGTCATGGCCTGTTGCCCGGTGTGGCGGACGCTCGCGGCGGTCTCGGCGAGCTCGTCCTCCGCCGCAGAGCGCTTGAGACGCTTCTCCAAGGCGCCGGCCTTCAACGTCATCACGCTGACGTGGTGAGCGACCACGTCGTGGAGTTCGCGAGCGATCCGGCGTCGCTCCTCCTCGACGGCGGCTCTGGCGTTGAGTTCGCGTTCCCGATCGAGCCGATCAGCTCGCTCGCGCAGGATCTGTTCGGCAGTGCGGCGCGATTGGACGTACATGCCCAGCAGGCCGGCCACGATCCCCGCAGCGAGTTGCCCGACAAGCTCGACACCTTCGGGTTGCGCCTGTGCGCCGACCCACAGGCACACGCCCATGGCCATGGTGTCGAGCAGCACGGCACCGATCGTCCAAGGCAGGGCGCGTCGCGTTGCCACGGTGTAGATCACGACGAGGACCATCAACTCGGCGGGGCCGTTCGCTCCGGCCAGGATCCGCGATGGCGCAGCGAGCAGCAGGACGAGTGCGAACACCGTCAGTGGTGCGTCGCGCCGCCACCACAGGGCCAGCAGCGGCGCCAGGCCCCAGCCCAACAGCACGGGAGTGCTCACGTCTACGGGGGCGAGTGACGCACTGAGCCCGGCGAGCAGCGCCAACACAGCAAGCAACGCGCCTTCCGCGATCGCGCGCGGCAGGGGACGCGTGGTGAGCCAGGCAGGGGCGGGCATCTCCGGCAGCCTATGCGTCGATCCGGAGGCAGGTTCAGTGCCCGTTGACCCTGGACGTGAGGCGATGCTCACGGTTGGCTCATGGGCGTGTACCGCGACCGGAAGGCTGACCGACATGGTGTCCGTGCTCATCGCCGACGATCAGTCCATGGTTCGTTCGGGTCTCGCCATGGTGTTGACCGCCGAGGGAGACATCGAGGTGATCGGTGAGGCCCGCGACGGGGGCGAGGCGATCCGGATGGCACGCGAACTGCAGCCCGACGTGGTGTTGATGGACATCCGGATGCCGGGCATGGACGGCATCAAGGCGACCCGGATGCTGGCGGGCCGCGACGTCGCCGACCGGCAAACGGTCGTGATGTTGACCACCTTCGATGCTGATGAGTACGTCTACGAGGCGCTTCGGGCGGGAGCGGTGGGCTTCGTGCTCAAGGACAGCGACCCGGACACGCTCCTCGAGGGCGTGCGCGCGGCCGCCAACGGCACCGGCCTGATCGATCCGGCGGTCACCCGGCAGGTGGTCGAACGGTTCAGTCTGATGCCGGACGGCTACGAACCAACACCGCCGGTCGAGTTGGAGCGGCTGACCGAGCGAGAACGCGACGTGTTCGCCGAGCTGGTACGTGGCGCCTCGAACTCCGAGATCGCCGAGCGGCTCTACGTCGAGGCCTCCACGGTCAAGACCCACGTCGCTCACGTGCTGCGCAAGCTGGGGCTGCGTGATCGTGTCGAGGCGGTCATCTACGCCTACGAACACCGGCTGGTCCGTCCGGGACCTCACCCGGTCGGGGGAGATGAGGTTCACCCGTCGGCGTGACGTCGGCGAGCACGGGCTGGGCGATGGTGGAGGCAGCTCCCCGCCCCGACCTCAAGGCCCGCTGCCATGACCGACCTCGTGATCGACCATCTCACCAAACGGTTCGGTGACACCGTCGCGGTCGATGATCTGTCCTTCATCGTGCGGCCTGGGGTGGTGACCGGCTTCCTGGGCCCGAATGGTTCAGGCAAGTCCACGACCATGCGCGCCCTACTCGGGTTGATCACCCCCTCGGCAGGGACGGCGAGCTTCGAGGGTCGCCACTACCACGACCTGGACGACCCGGCCCTGCAGGTCGGCTCGATGCTCGAGGCCGATGCGTTCCACCCGAGCAGGAGCGGGCGCGACCACCTCCGGATCCTGGCTGCCTCGGCCCGTCTCCCGGTCCGCCGCGTCGACGAGGTGCTCGACATCGTCGGTCTGTCCGATGCCGCCACCCGGGCCGCGGGCGGCTACTCGCTGGGGATGCGCCAGCGTCTCGGTCTGGCGGCCGCCCTGCTCGGCGACCCGCAGGTGCTGATCCTGGATGAACCCGCCAACGGCCTCGACCCGCAGGGAGTGCGCTGGCTGCGTGGCCTCTTGCGTCACCACGCCAACCGCGGTGCAACCGTGCTGGTCTCGAGCCACCTGCTCGCGGAGATGGCGCTGATCGCGGACGAGGTGGTCGTGATCCGTGAGGGGAGACTCGTCACCCACGAGCGGGTAGCGGCGATCACCGGTGCGGCCAACGGGAACGCGGTCGTGGTGCGTACCCCCCAGCCGGACAGGCTGGCCACCGCCCTCGCCGCGGCGGGTGCCGAGGTTGCCCCAGACGGTGACGGACTGCTGCTGATCCGTTCGATGGATGCCCCCGCGATCGGCCGCATCGCCCTACGAGCGGGTGTCGAACTGCATGAGCTCACGCCGCGCTCGGCCAGCCTCGAGGACGCCTTCCTCGAACTGACCAACTGACGAACCTATCCGCCCCGCCGCCACCTTCTGCTGCGGCCGACAGCCGTGAGCCCTGACCCACCCACGAGGACCAGCCATGCTGCCCCAGATCCGTTCGGAACTGCTCAAGCTCACCACGATCCGCACCAGCCTGTACTTCGTCCTGGTCACGGTGCTGTTCGTCGCGGGGATCGTGGTCATCCAGGCCGTCACCGCCGGCGGTGAGTTCTCCGGCCCGCTCGGGGACCCGGCCACGCAACAGTCGCTGTTCACCACCGCCGCGGCAGCACCGCTGATCGCGATCGTGTTCGGGTGTCTGGCGATCACCTCTGAGCTTCGCCACAAGACGATCGTGCCCACCCTGCTGTTCGAAGCTGGCCGGGTCAAGGTGGTCGTCGCGAAGTCGGCCGCGACCCTGGTTGCCGGTGCGGCTCTGGGGGCGGTGGCGGTCATCGTCGGTGGCGGCTTGACCATGGTCATCCTGCTCGCCACGAGCACGACTGTCGCCGTCAGCGTCGGATCGATCGCGGCTACCAGCGCCGGGACGGTCGGTGCTGCCGCGCTCGGCGCCCTCTTCGGGTTGGGGATCGGCGGGCTGGTGCGTAACCAGGCGCTCGCGGTTGGCACCGTGCTGGTGCTCATGCTGGCCGTCGAACCGATGGTGGCCTCACTGCTGCCCGACCTCGCGGCATGGCTGCCCTCCAGCCTGGTGACCACCACCGCCGAGGCACGCACCGGTGTCGAGGTCGGCGTGTGGCTGGCTGCCCCCGCCCTGGCGTTGTACGCCGTAGCCGTGACCACCGGGGCGGCGCTACGGCTGAGGATGGCGGACGTCACCTGACCGACGGCTGTGGCCAAGTGGCGGCCATGCGCCCGGGTCTGACCGGCGACGCTCCCTGCAGCGACCGCCACCCAGACCATGATCCGGTCACTCGTTGCGGAGGGCGTCTGCGACGGGTAGGCGGGCGGCGCGGACGGCCGGCGGCAGCGCGCCCAACACCGCCACGACGAGCAGCACGGGCAGGACCGCCGCGAGCGAGACCGGCGCCGTCATCGCCTCGAGGGGACCGAAACCGAGGTTGCGGCCTAGACCGTCGAGTAGCAACCGCGTCAGGACCACCCCGACGGGTACTCCGACGAGCACGCCCAGGACCGCGGTGACACCCGCCCCGGAGAGCACGGAAGCGATCAGTTGACGCCCGCGCATCCCAACGGCGACGAGCAGCCCGAGCTCACGGGTGCGCTCCTGGACCGCGGCCCACACCTTGTTCAGCACCCCGACCAAGGCGATCGCTCCGAGCAGCACGGACAGGCCGATCATCACGGCGGGCAGCGAGTCGAGCACCGGGGCGGCGAAGCTCTCGGCGAGCTCTGCCGCCAACAACCCATCGGACCCTGTCGTGAGCGCCTGGGCGACCGTCGCCGGGTCGAACCCTGGCGTGACGGCCAGGTCGTAGCCGTCAGCGGGCATCGGCCCTCCGATGGCTGCGAGCGTGTCTGCGTGTATCGTGAACATGCGCCCCATGTTGAACAGCTCGCGGTAGGTACCGACCACCTCGAGGTCCAGGCGCTGTCCGGCGACAACCACCGGCAGCACATCACCGACCACCAGGTCGAGGTGGCTGGCCAGGCCGAAGCCGATCATCGCCTCCCCAGCGGCGTTCACTCCGCGGCCCTCGAGTAGCGGAGCAGGGAAGGCGTCGAGGTCACCGTCGGCGGCGAACGCCCCGTACCGGGTCTCGCCACCGACCTGCTGCCACTGCAGCCAGCTCTTGGCCTGCACGGCTGCGATGCCGGGTTCAGCGGCGAGCAACGCCCGCACCTCGTCGTCGGCCAGCACCTCGGGACGTTCCAGGGTCAGCTCTCCCGCCGGCGCAAGCCCCGATCCGGGGTCGTCGGTCAGCGAGTCGAGGGTTGTGACGACCGTGGAGGCGAAGGCGAGGGTGATCGCGGCGAGCGCGACCGTACCCGCCGTGACCAGGGTGCGCCCCGGACGGGCTCGCAGATCCACCAACGCGGTTGCCAGGGGAACCGGCAGGCGAGACAGCCGCGCGGGATGCCGTCGGACCGAGGCCGCGCCGGTGCGGATCGCCGTGACGACGTCAACCCGCGTTGCTCGCCGCAGCGGCCACCACGTCGCCACGCCAGCGATCGCCACCACGATCGTCGGCACCAGCAGGATCGCCCACCACCCCAGGCCACCGCCGGTCTCACCGAACCGTGCCGTGACCGCGGACAGCGACCAGGCGCCAACGAGCGACCCCGCAACAACGCCGAGGAGGCTGGCCACCAGCGCGACCCCGAGGTGCTGCGCCAGGTAGATCCGGGCGAGCTGCGCGCGGGTGAACCCGACCGCCTTGAGCAGCCCGATGCGGCGGGTGTCGGCCCGCACCGACTCGGCGATCCCGTTGCCGATCAACAGGCCTGCGGCGATCGCCGCAACAAGCCCGAAGGCGACGAGGAAGACCGCCTGGATGCGAAGGATGAAGTCGGCGAACTCGGCCATCCCCTCGTGGTCCCAGGCGGCCGCGATCGCGCCCGGCGGCAGGGTGGCCTCGGCCTCGACCAGTACCTCCGCGTGCGCGGCGGGGTCGTGCAGTCGAACCCCCACAGCCCACCTTCCCTCGCCGGCCGGAGGTGCCGGCTCCAACCCGACCGCGGCGAGCCCTCCGGGCGCCAGGTGAGAGAAGGCGGGCTCACACATCGGGGCAGGACACATGTCAGCAGCCACCGTGAGGCCTACGGCCTCGACCTTGCTCCACCCGCCTGCGGCCAGGACCTCGATCACCTCGCCGACCTGCACACCGAGGTGTTCCGCAAGGTTGCGGTCGAGCGCGATCACCGCCTCCTCGTCGTCCGCGGGCGCCCGACCCTCGACCACGAGGACACGAGCCACCTCGACGTCGCTGCCCGGCCAGTCGCGGAGCATGAGCCACTGTTGCTGTCCGTCGACGCGCAAGCGGGTGGCGGCGGAGTACCTCGGCTCGCTGGTGTCTTCGACTCCGGGAAGCCCAGCGATCATCGAGGCCGCGTCGTCGCCGTCGATGACCTGCGGGTCGAGTTCGAGCCACAGATGTGCACCGTCGACGCGTTCGTGGAGCCGCTCGTACGCGTCGCCCGCTACTCCGAAGGTCGCGAGCGCGAGGGCAAGGAGGCCCGCCGCCCCGACGACGGTCACCCCGACCAGGATCGTCTGCCGACGCGCCGATGCGAGGTTGGCCCGAACCTGCTGGCCGACGGCGCTCACGGCGTGTCGCCGGCAGCGGCGCCGACCGCGGCCGCCATACGTTCGAGCACGGCCTCGCCGCCCCCGGAGTCGTCGGGACGGAACTCGTCGACGAGCATCCCATCCCGGAGGAAGAGGATCCGGCTGGCGCGGCTCGCGACCACGGGGTCGTGGGTCACGATCACGAGGGTCTGCCCGGACACGTGCAATGTCCGGAGCAGCTCGAGCACCTGAGTGCCGCTCGCTGAGTCGAGGTTGCCGGTCGGTTCGTCGCCGAGCAGCACCGTCGGGTCGTTGATCAGTGCGCGTGCGATCGCAGCTCGCTGTTGCTGGCCGCCCGACAGGGTCGATGGCAGGGCATCGGCGCGGTCTGCCAGCCCGAGGGTGGCGAGCAACTCATCCCGTCG
>SKNK01000233.1 GCA_007120565.1 Nitriliruptoraceae bacterium
CGAAGGGGGTGATCGTGCCGCGCTCGTAGCCGGTTGCCTCACGTGCTGCCTCGGCGTCCGGCAGGGAGATGCGGGAGACACCGAGGTAGCTGCGGAGCTTGGGCCAACCGATCTGCGAAGGTCCAGGGACCAGCACGAGGAGAAGGTCACCCTCCGCGCGGCGGACCACCATCGTCTTGAGGAGCTTCTCGGGGGCGATCCCGAGCCGATCGGCCGCCTCCTCGGCACTCCGGGCGCGTTCGATCACGCGGACCTCGTGGTCGAGTTCGAGTGAGGCGGCTGCGCGTGTCGCCGGCGTGTCGGGCTGGTCGCTCACGGCAGGTCCTGATCGGGGCAACGGTGTCCGAGGTTCACGGGATCAGCAGCAGCTTGCCCGAGGTGGTGCCGGACTCGAGATCGGTGTGGGCACGACCAGCCTCGGCCAGGGGGTAGCGCTCGTGGACCAGGACGTCGAGCTGGTCGGAGCGGATCAGGTCGAACAGCGAACTGGCGCGCCAGGTGAGCTCGTCGTGCGTGGCGATGTAGGCGAACAGCGTCGGCCGGGTCGTGAACAGCGATCCTCGCTTCGCCAGCTCCTGGAGGTTCAAGGGTGGGACCGGACCCGAGGCGTTGCCGTAGAACACGCACAGGCCGCGTGGCCGCAACGAGTCCAGCGAGTCCTCCCAGGTGTCGGCACCGACCGAGTCGTACACGACGTCCACGCCGTTACCGTCGGTCAGTTCGCGGACGGCGGCGGGGACGTCGACGTCGCGGTAGCGGATCACCTCATCGGCGCCCAGAGCCAGAACGTGTTCGGCCTTCTCGTCGGTGGAGGTGCAGGCGAGTACGCGGGCGCCGCGTCGCTTCGCGAGCTGGACGAGCAGGCGGCCGACGCCCCCCGCTGCCGCGTACACCAGCACGGTGTCATCGGATCCCAGTGGTGCCGTCGAGTGCGACAGGTAGTGCGCGGTCATCCCCTGCAACATCACCGCACCAGCCACCTCGAGGTCGAGGTCGTCCGGTACACGGACGACGCGGTCCGCCTCCATCGCCACGTGGGTCGCGTAGGAGCCCATGGCCCCGGTCCACGCCACCCGGTCACCAACCTGGATGCTGGACACCTGGTCCCCGGTGGCGACCACGGTCCCCGCCCCCTCGGATCCCAGCCCAGATGGTAGATCGACCGGGTAGAGCCCCGAACGGTGGTAGGTGTCGATGAAGTTCACCCCGGCGGCCGCGACCTCGACCACCACGTCCAGCGGGCCGGGCGAGGGATCGTCGAGTTGGACGTGCTCGAGCACCTCCGGTCCTCCGGTGCGGTCGAAGCGGATCGCGTGCATGGCCGTCTCCTCGTTCGCCGTTGGGCTCACCGTGTGGTTCCAGGTCCGACCGTAGCTAGGTCGAGGCAGTAGCGTGCACCCCATCGTTCGACCATGGCGCTGGCCGCGGTGTCGCGCCGCACGGAACCTCAGTCACCCGCCGGCGCGTTCCGCCGCCCGACCCTCGGAACCCTCGTGGCCTCGACCCTCGCGCTGATCGCTCACGACGCTCGCAAGGACGACCTCGTGGCGTTCGCGCTGCGTCGCCGGGAGGACCTCGCGAGGTTCGCGCTGCTGGCTACCGGCACCACCGGAGGCCGCCTGGCGGATGACGTCGGTTTGGCGGTCGAGGCCGTGCGCTCCGGGCCGGTCGGCGGCGACGTGCAGATCGGTGCACGGCTCCTCGAGGGCGAGATCGCCGGGGTGCTGTTCTTCCGCGATCCGATGACCGCACATCCCCACGAGCCGGACATCCAGGCGCTGCTCAAGCTGTGCGACATCCACGGTGTGCCGTTGGCCACCAACGAGGTGACCGCCGAGCTGGTGCTCGACGGGCTCCTCCGCAGGCTGGATCCTGCCGCTGGCTGACGGTCCTCGGGCAACGCTCGGTCCTCGGCGTCCAAGGCGGCCCGGTTGGTCGGTTGAGGTAGAGGTGGCGTAGCCTCGGCAGCTGTGCAGGCTGTGCCCTCCCCACGGCCCGAGGAGCCCAGGCGTGAAGAGCGAGTTCAGCGGTGTCAGCGACGTCCGCGAGCGGCTCGACGCCGCCGGCTACCTGCCGGACGAAGCCATCGAGACCGTCGTCTACCTGGCGGAGCGGCTGCACAAGCCGATCCTGGTGGAGGGCCCGGCCGGTGTCGGCAAGACCGAACTGGCCAAGGCCGTCGCGGATGCGCGCGGGGCCGAACTCATCCGCCTGCAGTGCTACGAGGGGCTCGATGAGGCCAAGGCGCTGTACGAGTGGAACTACAAGAAGCAACTCCTGCGCATCACCCACGCCCGCGGTGGCGAGGTCAGCGGCGGCGAGAACTGGGAGGAGGTCGAGGACGATCTCTTCGGCGAGGACTACCTGCTGGAGCGGCCCCTGCTGCGTGCGCTGCGTAGCCCCAGCGAGGTCGTGCTCCTGATCGACGAGGTCGACAAGGTCGACTTCGAGTTCGAGGCCCTGCTCCTGGAGATCCTCTCGGACTTCCAGGTGACGATCCCGGAGCTCGGCACCGTCAC
>SKNK01000442.1 GCA_007120565.1 Nitriliruptoraceae bacterium
CCGGTGGTCAGCTGCGGATCGTCGAGGAGCGTCCACAACCGATGGGCGGTCTCGTCGGCGTCGGCGAGTTCTCCGCTGGCGTGGAGGTCACGGAAACGTTGCACGCCGGGGAAGTCCTTCGGGTCGGTCTCTCGGATCTCCGCCTGCATCGGCGTCGCGACCACGCCGGGAGCGACCGAGACCACCATCGCGCCCCCGCGCTGCTTCTGCTCCTCCCCCGCGGCCTGCGCCCACAGGTCGAAGGCGGCCTTGGAGGCCCCGTAGGTAGCCCATCCCGCGATCGGCCGTCGGGCGGCACCCGACGAGATCAGGACCAGTTCACGACGGCACTCCAGCCCGCGGACGGCGGCCAGGAACCGGTGCCCGAGCACCTGGCCCGACGCGCTGTTGAGCAGCACGTTGGTGGTGACCGCGTCGCTGTCGGTCTCCCCGACGAACCCGATCGGGGTCAACGTCCCGGCGTTGTGGATCAGGGTGATGCGATCCCAGGATCGGTTCCGCACCTCCTGCTCGATGCGGGTGCCGACCTCAGCCCAAGCGGCGGGGTCGGACAGGTCGGCGGCGACGTGGGTGACGCCATCACCGCCATGGCCGGTGCGGCTCACGTCGATACGTGAGCTGCCCTCGGGGGCAGCGTCGATGAGGGCACGGCCGAGGCCGGACGACCCTCCGGTCACGATCACCAAGGTCTCCATGGGCACGAGCCTAGGGCAGCGCCCTGGACGCCCGCAGGCCGGCACCGACCGTCAGTCCACCGGGCGCGCCCAGGTGGGATCGCTCCCGGCGACCTCCCCGAAGAACGCCGTCACGAAGGTGGTGAACGGACCTGCCGCTTGCTCGGGGAAGCCGTGGGCGAGACCAGGCAGGACGTGCAGGTCGGTGCGGGCGATCGCCTCGGCCAACCGACGGGCATGCCACGGCGGCGCGATCGGGTCCTCCTCCCCGGCGAGCACCAGCGCCGGCGCGCGGATCCTGCCGAGGAGCGAGGTCGCGTCGTGCCCCAAGCAGGCCTCGGACAGCAGCAGGTGGCGCTCCCGCAACTCGTCATCCGGAACCTCGGGCGGCAACGCCTCCGAGAGTTCGCGTCGCCGTGCAAGCTCGTCGCCCGTGTACGAGCACGCCAGGGCATCCTCCGCGAACTCGTCCCACCGACCATCACGGACCAGTACGGCCCACCGGTCGATGACGACCCGGAGACGCTCGTCGACCTCGACCAGCGGCGCGGACAGCACCAGGCCGGCGACCAGATCGGGACGCTGCGCCGCCAGATGCTGGGCCACCATCGTGCCCATCGAGTGAGCGACGACCACGACCGGCCCATCGACCTGCGCGTCGATGACCTCAGCGAGGTCCGACGCCAATCCCTGGGTGGTGGTGGGTTGCTTGAGGGGATGACGGTACGACACCACCAAACCGCGACAGCGATCCATCGGGACGGGCAGGTCGTCGAACAGCCGCCGAGCGACCGGCCTCGACACCGGATGGAGCCCATCGGTGAGCCCAGGCACGAGCACCACCGGCGGTCCGGTGGGATCACCGAGGGGCAGCAAGGGGATCCGCGCGCCATCAACAGCCACACCTGACCGGGCTGTCAGCTGGTGCCAGACCACCTCGACGTCGCCACCTCCATGTCCGGCCGGGAGCGGCACGCTACCGGCGTGTACGGTCGTGGCCGTCGTATCCCAGGGAGTCGACGTCGATGTCCGACGGCCGCGAGGCGGCAACCACGCAGCCGACCGGCGGTGGCTTCGGTGTGGGGTTCGCCCTGATCGCATTGGTGGCGACCTCCGTCGCAGGCCTGGTCCTGCTGGGTGTCGACCTGCTCGGATCGGTGCAGGATGGCGAGGAGCACGACGCCACCGCATCGGTTGGCGCGTCCGCAGAGGGCTACGACGTCTGGGCCCGCAACCACGATGGCACCCCGGTCCGGTGGGATCCCTGCAGCACGATCGAGCTGGTCATCGACGACACCGGCGCCCCACCAAGCTGGCGAGCCGACCTCGCCCGGGCGCTCGATGAGGTGACGGAGGTGACAGGCATCGACTTCGAGGTGGTCGGCACCACCGACGAACGCCCGGAGCTACGCCGACCTGCGTACCAGCCGGATCGCTACGGCGACCGATGGGCTCCCGTGTTGGTCGCCTGGTCGCCCCCGGGCGAAGGCGACCTGCCCTTGGCTGCCACCGACCGTGGGCTGGCGATCCCCGTCGCCGTCGGCGTCGATGGCGACCGCACCTACATCACGGGCCAGGTCGTCCTGAACCGCGACCGCGATGACCTGTCGCTGGGCTTCGACGACCGAGCCGGTTCCTGGGGAGCGACGCTGCTCCACGAGTTCGCACACCTGCTCGGACTCGCACACTCGGAGGACCCGACCCAGCTGATGGCGCCGTACCCCGGCAGCGGACCCGTCGAGTTCGGTGAAGGCGATCGCGCCGGCCTGCGAGCCGTCGGTCGAGATGCCGGGTGCCGAGAGGCTCCTAAGCCGAGCCCGGTCGACGTGCCGGAGCCGAGGA
>SKNK01000404.1 GCA_007120565.1 Nitriliruptoraceae bacterium
AACTGATGAGTCGCTTCAAGGTCTCTGGCTTCCCCGTCATCGACGACGGAGGTCGCCTGGTCGGGATCATCACCAACCGCGATCTTCGCCTCGGCGCGCCATCGGGGACCCCCGTCCGCGAGCACATGACCTCGGATGGCCTGATCACCGCGGCTCCGGGGACCACCCTGGAGCAGGCGCGCGACCGGATGCAGGAGTTCCGGGTCGAGAAGCTTCCGATCGTCGATCCCGACGACGGCAAGCTGACCGGGATGTTCACGTTCAAGGACATCGAGAAGGTCCGCAAGTACCCGATCTCCGCGAAGGATGGCCGTGGCAGGCTGCTATGCGCGGCCGCGGTTGGCGTCGGCCCCGAAGGCGAGGAGCGCGGAGAGGCCCTGGTGCGCGCCGGGGTCGATCTGCTGGCCATCGACTCGGCTCATGGTCACTCGGCGGGGATCCTCGAGTTCGCGGCGAAACTGAAGGACCGGTTCCCCGACACGCCGCTGATGATCGGCAACGTCGTCACCGGCGAGGCCGTGCGAGCCTGTGCCGACCATGGTGCCGACGTGGTCAAGGTCGGTATCGGGCCGGGCTCGATCTGCTCGACCCGGGTCGTCACCGGGGTGGGCATGCCGCAGTTCCAGGCGGTGGTCGAGTGCGCCCGCGCCGCACGTGAGGTCGGCGTGTCCACGATCGCTGACGGCGGGGTCCGCTACTCCGGGGACATCGTCAAGGCGCTCGCAGCCGGGGCGACCGCGGTCATGGTCGGCAACATCCTCGCCGGGACCGACGAGTCGCCGGGCGAGCTCGTGCTGGTCGGCGGTCGGCGCTACAAGGAGTACCGGGGGATGGGCTCCATCGACGCGATGCGTGCCGGGTCTGCCGATCGCTACTTCCAGCAGGACAAGGCCGGCAGCGCCGAAGAAGCGAAACAGCCTTCCAAGCTCGTGCCCGAGGGAGTGTCCGGGTTGCTGCCGTACCGCGGCAGCGTCGGCGAGGTCACGGCGCAACTCGAAGGTGGTCTCCGCGCGGGGATGGGCTACGTCGGTGCTCCGGACCTGGCCTCGCTCGCCGAGCGGGCACGCTTCGTCAAGCAGTCAGCTGCCGGAGCGCGCGAATCCCACGTCCACGACCTGGATGTCGTCCACGAGGCACCGAACTACTCGGTACCCGGACGCGATTGACCAGGCCCCTCGCCGTCGGCCGTTCTGTGGGATCGCCGGCCGAGTCAGGTGGCAGTGGGGTCGGCGGCGTGCACCAGTGCGCCTGTGTGACCCCGTTGGCGGGCCGACGCTGTGCCCGAGCCTCAGACGTCGGGTGGCAGCCCCCGCGGACCACGGGGGCCCTCTGCGTAGGGACAGTGGCGGCACCCGGACTCACAGCAGGTCCCACGCTCCCACAGTTCTCCGGCGGTGAACACGAAGAACCCACTGGCCGGATCGACGTAGCCCGGCGAGCCGCTGCGCAGCGCCTCCTCGTGCGCGGCCAGGATGCGGGCGTAGGCGGCGTGACGCGGCGAGAGCCGGTCGGTCAGGGGCAGCCGCCGGTCACGCGGCAGCTCGTCGCTCACGTAGGTCGTCCCCAGGCGATCAGGGCGTCGAGTGCGGCGGCCACACCGTGGTGATCCACCTCCGGAACGACCAGGTGGGCTGCTTCCCGTATCTCGGCGTCGGCCTGGCGCATGGCGATGGCGGTCCCTGCGACGGCCAACATCGACAGATCGTTCGAGGCGTCCCCGATCGCCGCGACGTCGTCCATGTGGAGATCGAGGTACTTGGCCGCCCGCTGGAGCGCCGAGCCCTTGGTGACGCCGGGCCGTGCGACGTTGACGAACGACATCCCTGGTGTGCGAGGTGAGCCGGCATGGCCGGTCTCGACGGGAAGTTCCGCGAGGTGAGCGAGCAGCCAGGTCAACGCTTCTGCGCTGAAGGTTGCGAAGGTCGCCTTCGGGACGACCGTGGTGCTCAGGTCCGCGGCGGAGGAGATGATGCTCAGAGGCTCGGCCCCGAGCAGTTCCCAGTGCGGACGTGCGCGTTCATCCCAGGATGAGGCGTGGAACCCCGACTCCGCGTAGATCTCGAGGTAGAGGTCGTCTCGCATGGCGGCAACCGTGAAGAGGGTGTCGATCTCGTCCGGGGTGAGCGACCACGCGGCGACGGTACGGCCGTCGGCGCGTACCTCAGCACCGTTGTGGAGGATGTGCGGGCCGGCAAGATCGAGTTGTTCGTGTAGTGCGGCTACCGCGTCCCGCATCCGACCGGTGGCGTACCCGACCCGGATCCCGGTGTTCCGGGCCCTGGCCACCGCATCCACGACCTCTTGGCTCGCCAACGCGGAGGGTCCGATCAGGGTGCCATCGACGTCGCAGACGACGTAGGAAACCGGGTGGGGACGCCACTCTTCGTACCTTCCACCGGGCTCGATGCCCGGTGGAAGGACGAGGTTCCCGCTCACCGCGGTGTCGGTCACCCGAGCGCCTTGACCTGCCCGAACCGGTCCTCGTAGTTGGACAGGTTGGTGTTCAACGCGCTCA
>SKNK01000258.1 GCA_007120565.1 Nitriliruptoraceae bacterium
CCCTGGCGACACGATCCGCCTGGATGCGCCGCTGTCCTGGACCAGCGCAGCGGTCTGTCTGGCCGCGTGGTGGTCCGGGATCGCCGTCAGCCTCGACGAAGACGCCGAGGTGGCGGTCTGCCACCAGGATCGGCTCGCCAACGCGAAGGCCGAGGATGTGCTGGTCCTCGGAGACCGGATCGACGGATCACCGACCGAAGAGGTCGGTGAGGAGCCCTGGGTGCGCGCGGTGCAGACCTTCCCCGACCAGCCACCGCTGCCCCGCGCCCAGCCCGACCTGCCCGCACTGCGGAGCGGGGGCCGCATCTGGACCCAGCGAGAACTGCTGGAGACGGCGAGGCAGCTCGAAGCGGGCGCCCGCACGGTCGGCCTGGACGCGGAGGCGGTCAACCCGGTTGATGGGCTCGTTGCCGTCACGCTCCGCCCCCTCGTACACCTCCGCCCGACGGTCGTGCTGCGCGGGGTCGACCGGGCGGAAGCTGACGGAGACCGGGTGGCCGCCTGGCTCGGGCCGTGATGCGCTAGCTGGCACCGGACCGTTGCTCAGCGAGCAGGCGCTGGAGTTCGTCGTAGGCCGGTTTGCGGGTGAAGTCCTCGTCCATGAGGTTGGCTGCACCCTCGCCGGGGAAGAAGACCGGCACCCACGAGTACTGGTCAGCGAAGCCCCACACGGTGAACGAGTCACAGCCCTCGACGGCGAGACACGCCTCGAGGAGTCGACCGAAGTCGGAGGCCTGGCGTTGCAACTGCTGCTCGGTCGGCACGCCGTCGTCGGGCAACACCATCCGGACGTCGACCTCGGTGATCGCCGTCTCGAGGCCGAGGGCATCGAAGCGTTCCAGGTTCGCCTGGACGTTGCCCGGGAACGCGAACTCGATACTCAGGTGCCCCTGGATGCCGAAGCCGTGGACCGGGACGTCGTCGGCCAGCAGGTCCTGGATCAGCTCGTACCACGCGGTGCTCTTAGCGTTGATCCCCTCGACGTTGTAGTCGTTGAGGAACAGCTGCGCGTCGGGGTCGGCCTCATGCGCCCACCGCAACGCGTCAGCGACGTAATCCGGTCCGAGGGCGTCGTACCAGACCGAGTCCCGCCAGGTGGCGTTGTCGTCGAAGATCTCGTTGGCGACATCCCACTGCTGGATCTGGCCCTTGTAGCGGCCCACGACGGTGTGGATGTGATCTCGCAGGATCTCACGCAACTCCTCGGAGGTGAAGTCGCCCGCCTCGAGCCAACCGGGGTTCTGGCTGTGCCAGACCAGGGTGTGGCCGCGGACGACCTGGTCGTGATCCTGGGCGTAGGCGACGATCTCGTCGGCGCGTTCGAAGTCGTACTCGCCCTGCTCCGGATGGACCATCTCCCACTTCAGGTGGTTCTCCGGGGTGACGGAGTTGAACTCCTGGCCGACCAACTCCCGGTACTCCTCGTCGGTGTTGAACGGGTCCGGCACCGGTTGGTTCTCGTGGTGCCCACCACCCGCGACGGCGGTGCCGATCTTGAAGCCCTCGGGCGCGACCTGGCGCAGCGGCGCTGCTTCCTCCAGAACGTCAGGCCCCTCCTCACCGTCGGGTGGGGTCTCCGTTGGCGGCGTCTCGGGGCTCGCCACTGACTCCTCTGGGTCCACGCCGTTGCCGTCGTCGCCGCACGCGGCGGCGAGCAGCGACAGGGCGAGGACGACACCGATCGCGCTGCTGGTCCGTCCTGCTCGCACGTCCATCTCCTCGGGGGTGAAAGCTCCACCCCGTCACCCTACGCCTATATGTAGGCTGAGACAACAAACGCTGCGATGGTGACGACCAGGGCGATCGCGGCCCCCAGCGCTGGCCACGGCGGTCCACCGGTCTGTGGCCGGTCCGGGAACCCCTACCCTCACGACCCTGAGCGGCGATCTCTCCGACCGAAGCACTCACCAGGTCGTGGGGCGACCAGCTGCCGGATCACTCGATCAGGGGCACCACCTTGCGTTTCGAACGTTCCTCCATGTCCGCTGCCGCTCTCGTCCTGGCTCTGGGGCTCGCCGCATGCGGTGGCGAGACAGCGCCACCCAGCCCCAACAGCGAAACGAGCGAGGGAGCGGGCGGCGAGACCGCCGAGCTTCAGCCCGAGTCGGACGTCGATGACGGAGCATCCGGCACTCTGACCCTCGACGGCGATGAGCTGGCGCTCGAGAACCTGCTCTGTGCCCGCAACGATGAACTCGCGACGTGGGGCTTCACCGCGGACGTCGCCGGCGGCGGCTTCGTCCTGCTCAGCGCCTTCGGATCGGCCAGCGTCACCTTCGACGACGCGGAGTGGTCGAACCGCACGGGAGAGGAGTTCGAGCAGCTCGACCACAGCGGAGACGGCATCAGCGGTCAGAACACCATGAACCTCGTCGGCTCACCCGCACACGACCCGACGCTGGTGGCGCTGACCGCTGACATCGCCTGCTGAAGCGACCTAGGGGGCGAGCTGCTCGGCGGAGACCGCATAGAGGTCGCCGGCGCCGGCGGTGACCGCTGGGGCCAGGCCGTGGACCTGCGGCAGGATCTGGGTCGCGTAGAACCTCGCGGTGGTCAACTTGGCCTCGAGGAAGTCCGTGCTGAAGCTGCCGGTGTCGCCTTCGTCAAGCAGACGTCGCGCGGAGGCGGCACCGCGAGCCAACAGCCACGCGCCGGCGACCGTCGAGAACAACCGTAGGTACGGGGTCGCGCCAGCGAACACATCGTTGATCGCGTCCCCCCGTGAGCCGAGCCACTCGGTGGTCTCGGCAAGGACGTCGACGCCGTCCCGCAGGGCCTCGGCGATGTCCGCGAGGGAGTCCGGAAGCTCGTCCGCCGTGCTACGCATGTCCTCCAGCACACCCTTGACGAACGCACCACCGTCGTAGGGCAGCTTGCGCCCGACGAGGTCAAGGGCCTGGATGCCGTTGGTGCCCTCGTAGATCGGAGCGATCCGCGCGTCGCGGTAGTGCTGAGCGACGCCGGTCTCCTCGATGAAGCCCATCCCGCCGTGGATCTGGACAGCGATCGACGTCAGTTCGACCCCAAGATCGGTGCTCCATGCCTTGGACATCGGCGTGAGCAGGTCAGCGAGCTTCTGCTGGTACTCGCGGACCGACTCGTCCGGGTGGCTGTGGGCGAGATCGAGCGCGTGAGCGTTGGCGTAACAGACCGCGCGGCTCGCCTCGATCGACGCCTTCATCGTCAACAGCATGCGACGCACGTCGGCATGGTCGATGATGGGCGACTGCTCGCCTGGCTCGGAGGTTGGGCCACGACCCTGTCTCCGCTCCTTGGCGTACGCCAGTGACTGCTGGAAGGCCCGCTCGGCGATCGCTGGCCCCTGCAGCCCGACGCCGAGCCGAGCGTCGTTCATCATCGTGAACATCAGGCGCATACCGGTGTGGGGCTCACCGACCAGCTCACCGATCGCGCCATCGCCGTCCTCGCCGTAGGCCATCACCGCGGTTGGCGAGGCGTGGATGCCCAGCTTGTGCTCGAGGGAGACGACCTTGACATCGTTACGCTCACCCAGCGACCCGTCCTCGTTCACCAGGTACTTGGGCACGATGAACAGCGAGATGCCCTTGGTCCCGGGGGGCGCATCCGGCAGGCGAGCGAGGACCAGGTGGATGATCTGGTCGGTCAGATCGTGATCACCGAAGGTGATGTAGATCTTCTGCCCAGTGATCCGGTAGGTGCCATCACCGACGGGCTCGGCCTTGGTGGTCACCGCGCCGACGTCCGATCCCGCCTGCGGCTCGGTCAGGTTCATCGTTCCAGCCCACTCACCGGCGACCATCTTCGGCAGGTAGGTCTGCTGCTGCTCCTCTGACGCGTGGTGAGTCATGAGGTAGACCGCACCCGTCGTGAGCAGGGGCCCGAGCGAGAACGCCATGTTCGCACTGGTGATCAGCTCTTTGACCGCGTTGGCGACCAGCAGCGGGAACCCACCCCCACCGAACTCCGGCGGGTGTTGAACCGCGCCCCAGCCAGCCTCGACGTACTGCTGGTAGACCCGCTTGAAGCTGTCCGGGGTCACCACCTCGCCGTCGACGAGCTTGGCTCCCTGCGCATCACCCTCACGGTTGGTCGGCGCGATGGCCTGGCTGGCGAACCGGCCGGCTTCCTCGAGCAGACCGGTGACCAGTTCGGGATCGGCGTGCGAGAAGTCCTCCAGCGCGGTGAGCTCGGACAGCGGCGTCACGTGCTCGAGGACGAAGCGGATGTCACGGAGGGGGGCGGTGTAGTTGTCCATGTGGGCGAGGGTAGCTGCGGACTACCCTCCGCCCCGAACGCGACCCTGCCCTAGGTTCCACGCGCGACGGCGCGTGCCCGCAGGCTGGACCACCACATCGGAGGCACCCATGGCGCAGCGCAAGGTGCCGCTGCCACGTGTGCCTCGACCGCTCAAGCTCCTGGGGCGGCTCATCGGTCTGCCGATCAACGAGGTCCGCAGCTACTGGGTCCAGGAATCCCGCAGCATCCGGACCGGGAGCACGGCGCTCGCTCTGGGGCTGGGAGCGACGCTGATCGCCGGCATCGTGTTGGCCTCCGCGGAGGATGAGCTCGAGGCGATCCCTGGCCTGCTCGCGCTGATCCCCGCGGCCATCGGTATGCGCGGAGCGATCTTCGGCGCGCTGGGTTCCCGCCTCGCCACAGGCATCATCACCGGGGAGTTCGACAAGAGCCTCTCGCGCAAGAGCTACCTCGGACGCCAGATCGAGGCGTCAACGATCCTGAGCATCGCCTCGGCCACCCAGGCCGGGCTCATCGCCTGGGCCGTGAGTGCCGCCATCCCTGGGTTGAACACGATCCCGCTGATCGACCTCGTGGCGATCTCGCTGGTCGGTGGGATGTTGTCCTCACTCGTGCTGTTCGTCGTGGTCATCGTGATGGCGCGACGGTCAGCGTCGGTCGGCTTCAACCTCGACGACGCCGGCGCACCGATCATCACCGCGGCCGGGGACCTGATAACGCTGCCGGCACTCCTCCTGGCCACCTTGGTGCTGCGGGTCCCCGAGCTGTCGACGAGCCTGGGGATCCTCGGTCTGGTCGGCGCCGTGGTGGTCGTCATCATCGGGGTCCGGCGACGTGACGCGCTGATCCGCCGGGTCGTGCGTGAGTCGATGGTCGTGCTCACCATCGCCGTTACCGTCGACGTGCTGGCGGGCGTCGTGGTCGAGTCTCGTGCCGAGCAACAGTTCGAGGCGGCCGCGCTCCTGGTGCTCATCCCCCCGTTCATCGCCAACTGCGGTTCGCTCGGCGGGATGCTGTCGAGCCGCCTGGCGTCGAAGCTGCACGTCGGCCAACTCGACCCCAAGCTCATCCCTGGCCGACTCGCCATCCTCGACCTGTCCCTGACCACACTGCTTGCCGCTCTGGCCTTCACCGGGGTCGGGTTCGCGGGCTGGCTCGCTGCGGTGATCGTCCCGGGGGTGACACCACTGAGCCTCGGTGCGACGCTCAGCGTGACGTTGCTCGCGGGCCTGTTCGCCCTTCCGATCCTGGGCCTTGCGGCGTACGCATCGGCCGCAACCTCGTTCCACTTCGGGTTCGACCCCGACAACCACGGGATCCCCGTGGTCACCGCAACCATGGACCTCACCGGGGTCCTCTGCCTGGTCGCCGCTATCACCTTGTTACAGGTGGGAGTCTGAACATGAGGAACCGACGTACCGTCAAAGAACTGCTCGTCGGCGCGAAGGACGCCGCGGAGCTGATGGTTGACCTGGCGTACGCCGCCATCTTCTTCGGCGACGAGTCACTGGCACGGGAGGTGCTCCGCCTGGAGGACCGCGTGGACGAACTGCTGGTCGAGCTCCGCTCGGTCTGCATGCTCGCGGCACGAACCCCCGATGATGCCGACCAGCTAGCTGGTGTGCTCTCCCTCGCCGTCTCCATCGAGGGCATCGCCGACTCCGCAGAGGACATCGCGCGCGTGGTCCTGAAGGACCTGGGCGTGCCACCGGAGCTGCGAGACGACCTGCGCCACGCCACCGAGGTCACCGCGCGGGTCCGCATCCGCGAGGAGAACCGGCTCGAAGGCGAATCGCTACGCGATCTGGAGTTCCCGGCCCACACCGGGATGTGGGTGATCGCCATCCGACGCGACGTCGACTGGATCTACGGCCCGGATGGTGGCGAGATCCTGCGTGAGGGTGACGTCCTGTTCCTCCAAGGACCACGCGAGGGCGTCGACGAGGTGCGGGAGCTCGCCGGCGGGACGCCACGGGAGCTTCCCCCTCCACCGGAGCGAGCGAAGCTTTCCAACCTCGACCGTGCGGTCGACATCATGGTCGAGCTCAAGAACCTCTCCGAGGTCGCGGTCGGACTGGCCTACTCCGCCATCCTGCTGCGCGACATCGCGTTGGCCACCGAGGTCGGCGTCATCGAGGACCGGTCGGACGAGCTCTTCCACCAGCTCGAGGGCTGGGTGCTGCGTGCCGCCGCCGAACTGGAGGACCCCGACGAACTCCGCGGCATGCTCCACCTCGCCGCTGCTGCCGAACGGATCGTCGACTCCGCTCAATCGATCTGCCGACTCATCGAGGACGATGGGTTACCGCACCCGATCATCACCGCGGCCCTGACCGAAGCGGACGAGATCGTCGCAGAGGCGATCGTCGCCTCCGGCAGCGCAGCCGACGGGCGCAGCCTCCGTGAGCTGCGTGTTCACACCGCCACCGGGATGGAGGTGCTGGCGATCGAACGGCGCAACCGGTGGTTCTACCGGCCGCGCTCCACCCGCCGGCTGGAAGCAGGCGACCGGCTGCTGGCGATCGGCCCCGAGGAAGGTGCGCCGAGGTTGCGTGAGGTCTGCGGAGACGCCCGTCCGGAAGGCGAGGAAGGCTGGCACGAACGCGCCGACGATGATGACGACGACTGACCCGGGGCCGACCCAACCCCGACGTCTGGCTCAGGCCGGCGTGCTGGCTCCCCACTCCGTCGGCGAGACGTCTCGGATCTTCTGCGCGAACGACCACAGGTGTCCCTCGGGATCCAGGGCGTCGTAGCGCCGGTCCCCGTAGGCCTGGTCCGTTGGCTCCTGCAGGACCTCGGCACCAGCCGCCCGAGCCCGCGCGAAGTGGGCGTCGACGTCATCGACCGCCACGTGGACCAGGGCGCTACCTGCACCGCTGTTGCGCGGGTTGCGGTAGTCCGGTCCGGGATGGCCGAGCATCACGAGCCCGCCGCCGGGCACCACCACCTCAGCGTGGTTGACGATGCCGTTGTCGTCGGCGAACCGCAGCCGCTCTTCGAACCCGAACGCGTCGGCCAGCCAGGCCAGGGCGGCGTCAACGTCCTCGTAGAGCAGGTAGGGGGTCACCGTCGGGTAGCCACGCGCGTCGTCCATCGCGAACCCTCCCGTGGTCGAAGGACGCCGTCGACCTTACGCGTGCGGGAGTCGGTCGACCACCCCTTCGAGGTCCTTCTTGTAGCGACCGAACCGCGGTCTGGTGAGCACCGACAGGCTCGCCCGCGGACCGTCGAGGCCCTCACCCCGTTCCTGCCCGGCACGGCCGACGCCGGGCCAGTCGAGCGAGACGTGCTGCCACGCCTCCAGCACCGGGACGAGGTAGACCGGCGTCCCGTCGGTGAGTGAGAAGTCGGCTTTCAGGCCACTTCGGAGCAGCTGCTGGTGGACGTGGGCGAGCTCGGCGATCGCGGCATCGACCTGCCCCTTCTTCAGGCCGTAGAGCTCCAGGTCCGGTACGTCGAACCGCGCGGCGCCGTGGGTGCGGACCCACCAGGTGCCCTCGCCGTCGGCGACCGCGACGATCGCATCGTCCTGCTCCACCATCCCGACAGCCAGCCGGTTCATCCAGGCTTCATCCCGATCGGTCAGGGCGGACAGATCCCGGACACCAACGAGCCGACCCTTCACCTGCCGGGACAGAGCCTGCACGAGCAGCGCCTGCCGCTGCATGCCGTTGACCAGTCCCTTGGCGCCCAGGTAGGTCTCGGTACGCAGCAGGTGGTCATCGCCGTCGTGGACGTAGCGCACGACCCCCTTGTCCATCTGACCACCCCAGTGGACCTCCTGCGCCTGCTCCCCCTCGCCACGAACGGGGTAGCCGCGGTCGATGTCGCCAGCAGCCTTGGCCGCGCCCACCACGGCACCGACGTCGTCGATCGACCCATCAAGCACCAGCGCAACACGTGAGGTGTACTTGTCGGCCATCACCGCCTCCTTCGCACCGTCGTTGGCGCGAGGGTACGAGCCGGGACGACCGTGCCGCGACCGGACCTCGCCACGGCGGCGAGGGCACGGCCCGTCGGCTACAGGCCGAGATCGCGGGAGATGAGCATCCGTTGGACCTCGGAGGTCCCCTCGCCGATCTCCAGGATCTTGGCGTCCTGGTAGAAGCGTCCGACGAGGGTCTCGGTCGTGAACCCCATCCCCCCGAAGATCTGGGTTGCCTCGCGCGCCGCGGTCACCGCCTGCTCCGACGAGTACAGCTTCGCGATCGACGCCTCGCGCTTGTACGGCAGCCCGGCGAGCTTGCGACGGCACGCGTACCGGTACATCTGCCTCGCTGTCTGTGCCGCCACCTCGAGGTCGGCGATCTTGAACGCGATCGCCTGCTGCTGGCCGATGGGGCCACCGAAGGCCTCGCGTTCACCGGCGTAGCGGACGCACTCGTCGACGCAGCCCTGGATGAGCCCGACAGCCAGCGCGGCGATGGCGATGCGTCCGTCGTCGAGGGTCTGCAGGAACTGCCGGAACCCGGCACCCCGGTCCCCCAACGTGTTGGCAACGGGCACGCGCACCCCGTCGAAGGTGAGCTCCCGGGTGTCGGACGCGTGCCAGCCGACCTTGCGGTAGGGCGGCGCGATGGAGACGCCGGGGGTGTCGATCGGCACGATGATCGCGGACATCTCACGCTCGGCCGTCCAGGCCGTGACGGTCACGATCGAGGTCATCTCGGTGCCGGCGTTGGTGATGAACTGCTTCGAGCCGTCGATCACCCACTCGTCCCCGTCCTGGACCGCCCGGGTCCGTGCCGTACCGAACACGTCGGAGCCACCACCCGGCTCGGTCAACCCGAAGGCGCCGAGCTTCTCGCCACGGCACAGCTCGGGTAGCCACCGTTGCTTCTGCTCTTCGTTGCCGAACTCGGCGATCGGCGCAGCCCCGAGCCCTACCCCAGCTTCCAGGGTGATCCCCACGGACTGGTCGACGCGGCCGAGTTCCTCGATCGCGAGACACAGCGTCAGGTAGTCGCCGTCCATCCCGCCGTACTCGGAAGCGAACGGGATCCCGAACAGCCCCATCTCGCCCATCTGGCGGATGATCTCGGTGGGGAACCGGGGCTCCGCGTTGAACTCGGTCGCCGCGGGCGCCACGACCTCGTCGGCGAAGGCAGCAACGACCTTGCGGAACTCTTCTTGCTCGTCGGTGAGCTCGAACGAGGACATGGCCAACTCCAGGTCTCGGCACGATCCGAGAGACTAGTTGGACATCAAAGGATCTGGCCGGCGACCCCGCTACCCGGTCGCAGCGCGCACGTGGATCACGTCACCGACGTCGACCACCGCACGCCCACCCTCCGTGCGGAGCACCAAACGGCCGTCTGCGTCGAGGTCGACCGCCTCACCGAACAGCGGGGGCCGGCCAGGACGCTCCACCCGCACCGCCTCCCCGAGCGTCGCGCTCCAGCCGCGGTAGTCCCGCAACACCACAGCCGGATCGCGGAGCAACTGCCCTAGGGCGGCACCCAGGTGGCCGAGGGTGTCGCCCAGCACCTTCACCCGATCGACGTCGGCAGCGATCGACTCAGCGAGCGAGATCCACCCGGCTGCCTCGGCGTCACGTTCGA
>SKNK01000186.1 GCA_007120565.1 Nitriliruptoraceae bacterium
CGACCGTGGCCGAACGGCCGGTTGACGCTCATCAGGGGCATCCGTAGCGTTCCACTCGTCACGTCGAAGCATGCTCGTCATGCTCCACCGTGACGGTGCGTTCAGCAGAGAGCGCCACAGCCTGAGGGGTTGCGGTGCTCCCATCCGCCCCTCGGGTCCCAGCTCAACCGACGCTGAAGGGGAGGAACGCTCGATGACGACCTCGATCACCTGCTGTAACGGCACCTACACGCGCGACGACACCGGTTGGCTCTACCCGTGGGGGGAGCCGGTTCGCGGTGCGACCGACCTCGCCTTGGCCGACCTGATGGCGATCGACGACGACCTGCAGTGCGTCGAAGAGGTGGCCGAGTTCCGTCCACTCACCGACGCGGAGCGACGGTGGCTGTCGGGCGACCACAATGCGGTCGACGAGGTCATCCTGCGACGACGCAACGGGTACCGACCCAACATCGGAGACCTCATCGTCGGCATGCTGGCACCCGAACTTCACGCCCTGACGATGATGACGGTCGGCGACATCGCCGAGGTTGCCGACGTCTCAAAGGCAACGATCGACAGCTACCGCTACCGGGGATATCTGCCGGAACCGCAGGTGGTCCGGGGGCGGACCCCCATGTGGGCGCGTCCGATCGTGCATCACTGGCTCGAGAGTCGCCCCGGTTCGGGTTGGCGCACCGACATCTACCGTGCGGATGCTGTGCAACAGCACTCCGTCTCTGCGTAGTAGCAGCCCTGCGTAACGGTGGCGCCGAGGGGACACTCCCTCGACGCCACCGTTAGTCTCCGCCCTCTTCCGATGGACCCTCGTCTGAGGCTCCCTCATCGTCCCGTTCGTCGGATCCTTCGGGCCCGTTGGGCTCTTCCGCATCGTCAGCCTCTTCGGACTCGGCAGGTTCTTCGGGCTCGTCAGCCTCTTCGGACTCACCCGGTTCTTCGGGCTCGTCGGCTTCCTCGGACTCGGCAGGCTCTTCCGGCTCGGCGGGTTCTTCGGGCTCCTCGGGCTCCTCAGTCTCGGCGGGTTCCTCGGACGGGGAAGGCCGACTCGGCGCGGCCGGCGGCCGCGCACGTGCCGCCGCTCGTTCACCATCGGGATCCCAACGCTCAGGATCGCACCGGTCGGTGTCGACATCCTCGCCGTCGTCGATGGCGTCCAGATCATCCCGCCAGTCGTCGCCACAGACCGGGTCGGCGATGTAGATGGTCGAAGGCGCAGGCGGTGGCGTATCGCGACAGTCGGTGGGTGGCAGAGCGATCACCGTCTCGCCTTCGGCTGGGTCGTCGGCCACCTCACGAACGCGTACCCGCAACTCACCGAGGCTCGTGTCGCACCCCGCACCCGCTGGTATCCCGATCTCGATGCGTTGCCGGTGCAGGGCATCGCGAGGGACGAGGAGCCGACGAGGCTGCACCCAGGCCGGAGAGCCACCCGGCCGCACCTCGAGTTCGACCTCCAGCAGTCGCCGGCGGACGGTGTCTGCGCCTGAGGAAGGGGATCGGCTGTCGGCTACATGGATCCGTAGCTGTCGGGCACTTCCCGGCCGTAGCGAGGTGGTGGTCACCACTCGCAGCTGCAACTGGCGGGACTGGGTGGCCTCCTGGGTGGTTACCGTCTGCGTCGACGGTCCCTGCGGCCTGGGATCGAGTTCGGCGCCGGTGATCGGAGAGCTGCCGGTCGTGAGCAGCGTCACGACGATCCCAACCGCTGCGGTAGCAGCGGTGAACGACAGCACGACGCGTAGAGGGAGCATGAACCGACCAAAGCGCATGGCTCGGCCCCGCGCGTGCGCTCCGCACATCCGCGGGTGCGGTGACCCTGCCAGTCCGACACACGGGCATCACGCGGTAGGCCTTGCGATCGACCCTGCCGCTAGTTCCCTCGGTCGGTCGGGTCCTCGGTGGCTCGCGACGGACGCAGGATGAGCCGTGCGGCGCGGTCGGCGGTGAACCAGTTGTACGTCCAGTTCAGCAGCACCGACACGCGGTTGCGGAACCCCACGAGCGTGAGGAGGTGGAGCGCAAGCCAGGCGAGCCAGCCGATCGTCCCTTCCAGCCGAGTCCCTGAAGCCAGTTCAGCTACCGCGGATCGGCGCCCGATGGTTGCCATCTGCCCCTTCGACTGGAAGTGGAACGGCGTCGTCGGCTTGGACCGGAGCGTGCGTACCACCTGTAGGGCGGCGTGTCGGCCCTGCTGGATCGCTACCGGCGCGAGTTGGGGGAGTTCCTCGCCGTCTTCGTCGCGAGCGCCGGCGACGTCCCCGATGACGAACACGTCGTCACGGTCGGCAAGACGCAGATCGGGCTCGACCGCCACGCGGCCCGCATCGGTCAACTCCACTCCTAGTGCCTCCGCGAGCGGGTTCGGGCGGACACCCGCGGTCCACACCACCGTCCGGGTGGAGAGGGACTCGCCATCGGAGAAGCGGACCTCGTCGGCTGACACCTGATCGATCGCCGTGCCGGTGCGGACCTCGACGCCCCGGGCTTCCAGGCTCTGATGGGCGTACTGGCGGCTCGCCGCCTGGTACGGCGGGAGGACGTCGTCGTCCATCTCCACCAAGACGACCCGGGTCGCGTCGGGGTCGAGCCGGGGGTGATCTCGTCGGATCACCCGGTCGATCAGTTCGGCGAGAGCTCCGGATAGCTCGACGCCCGTGGGGCCCGCACCGGCGACCACGAAGGTCGCTTCACCGGAGGATGCCAGCGCCGGATCGGCCTCTAGGCGTTCGAAGGTCTGGAGCAGGTGATCTCGCAGTCGTGTCGCGTCGGGCAGCCACTTGAGGTTGAAGGCGTGCTCCTCGACGCCTTCGATGCCGTACGACGCCGTCTCGGCGCCGGCGGCAAGGACCAGGATGTCAAAGGAGAGGTGGTCGCCACCGACGAGGTCGATGCGTTTGGCCTCCGCATCGATGTCCTCTACCTCGCCGTAGAGCACGTCGATCGGTCGCCCGCGGAGCTCACTTCGCAGGTTCTGGCCGATGTTGTGCGGTTCGAGACTGGCGGTCGCGGCTTGGTAGATCAGCGGCTGGAACGTGTGGTAGTTGTTCCGATCGACCAGCGTGACGCGCAGCGGCATCCTCTGGGCGGCGTCACCCAGCCGCCGAGCTGCTGCCAGGCCGGCGAAGCCCCCGCCGATGATGACGACGTGTGGGGCATCCTCGGCTACCTCGTCTCGCTGTCGGTTCATCTGCACCTCGTGCCTCCTCGACGACCGTCATCGTGACGGTTCCGCGGCGTTGCCCGCCAGGTGCTGACCACGGTCGGGTGGACAGGCCCCGTCCCGGCCAACTGGACCCGGTTCGGGCGGAGCGGGGTCATCTCCACCGACGAGGTTGAACCAGCCGATGAACCGCCGCACGGCAACGCTGCCGTACACGAAGCCTGGCGGGACCCACATCAGTGCCCCTGCCAACTGCTGATCCTCGAGTGCGCTCAAGGCGCCGTAGCCGGTGTAGACCTCGAACAGTGATCGACTGGCGAACGTGATGGCTGCGCCAAGGACGCCGCCTTGCACGATCATGAGCCCGAGGCACAACGTGGCGATGGCCTGGGTCCGAGGGTTGCGGCGTGCGGACGAGCGGACCTCGGACCAGAACCACACGGCGGTTCCCAAGAAGCTCGCATGTTCCAGCAGGTGCAGTGCCGGTGATCTGACCGCCGCGTCGTACACCGGAGGTGTGTGCCAGATCCACAGCATGGCGATGCTCGCCAGCGTGGCCAATAGCAGCGGTGGTGGGGAGCCCACGCGGCGGCGAGCACGACGCGAACGGCGTGACACGAGGGCGAGGGGATGTCGGGCTTCTGCGGGAAGGGCCTGGCGGATGGTCGTGACCGGCGAGGACCAGGCGATGAACGGTGCGGCGACCAACGTGATGAGCAGGTGCTGGACCATGTGCGGCCAGAAGAGCACCTTGCTGAAGGCCGCGATCGGACTGATATGGCTCACCAGGACGACGGCGATACCGAGCAGGAACGCGAGCGTTGCTCGCGGTCGAGCGAGGCCACGCTCTGCTCGTCGCTTGGCACCAACGAGGTACAGGGTGGTCGCACCGCACGCGAACAGCAGTGCTGGGAGGTCGAGGACCCAGGAACTGTTGCCGAGGGACATCGCGGTCACCAACAAGGATCGAGGAAGAGTGCGGGGATCCACTCGGCGATGGTGACGGCGCCGAAGAACAGAGCGAACACCACGCCGACCCAGCCGATGAAGACGTCACGGGCGGCTCCTGGCTGGTCACCGTCGGCCTGTCCCGCCCGCAGGAGTTGGGCCCCCGACAGCATCGCGCGGGCGATCAGCAGGAGGAGGATCACGGTGAGCGCGTGCAGTGGCCACTCGGAGCCCCACCGGCACGCCCGGGGGACGAGCCAGTAGCTGACGCCGAGGTGGCACGCCCACCACACGGGAGGTCCGAACACGGCGTCGAGGCGACGTAGGGGGCTGCGGTGCTCGGATCGTCCGTCGACGAGCGCGCTCATGACGACCCTCCGACCAGGGGAAGGAGATGGACCAGCGCGAGGAGCAGCGTGGCGACCACCACCGTGAACCAGGCGTAGATGGTGGAGTTGTACAGCTCGAGGTGGCGCCGAGCGTCGATCACGCCGGTCAGCAACTGCACCAGGACGCTGGCGGCGAGCAGTGCCGCGACGCCGACGAACAGGGTCGTGGCCCCGGTCAGTGCCCAGTAGATCGAGGTGTAGGCGTGGTCGTCCCAGCCGAAGGGTGTCTGGAGCAGATCGATCACCAGCAGCACTCCGGCGCCGATCGAGGTAAGGAAACCGACGCCGACCAGCAACGTCGCTTGCTGGGACGCGCCGGCAGCGATCCGGCGCAGCGCGCTCGTCAGCGCGACCGCGGCACCGATGGTCGCGAGGACGGCGATCCCAGCCAGGAGCCGGGAGGGCTGATCGATGCCAGGCGGAGGCCAACCCGCCGAGGTCTCTCCGGTCACGACGTCCCTCGGTTGGCCGGCCTCGAGGTACAGCGCAGCGGCCGACAACCCGGCGACGAACATCAGCAGCACGATCAGGCCGAGTACGAGCCCCCAGAGCCCCATCGAGTGGGCGGTCTGGTCGCCGCGTAGCGGCTCTGCCGTTCGGGATCGGGTCGCGCTCATGTTCCCCTCTCCAGCCTGCTTGGCGCGCGCATCACTCCACCCCCGGCCACAACCACGTGGCGGCCGCGGCGGCGATGGCACCGACGCCGACCACGGTCAGCCCGATCGAGTCGATCAGGACGCCGGTCATCGTGACGCTGATCGCGATCGACAACCACAGGGGCCACAGCGAGTGCCCCGGCAGGGTGATGATGTGATCGGGTTCGGCGTCGAGCAGGGTCGTTGCCAGGCCCTGTCGCAGCCCCGTCGTTGGTCGATCGAGTTGCTGGCGCCACTCGGGGTCATCGTCACTCGGGTCGCTGCCACCGAGTTCCGACCTGCCATCCCACAGGGGCTCGGGACTCTCGACGCTCATGCTGCCCCGGAAGTTGTAGTTGGGGGCGGGGGAGTCGGTCGCCCACTCCAGCGACTCCGCGCCCCACGGGTCGGCGGGGGCGAGGGGCGCCCCGGGCCGGTGCGCCACCAGCATGTTGATCGTGAAGATGAGCATCCCAACACCCATGATGTACGACCCTGCGGTCGAGAGCAGGTTGAGCCCCTCCCACCCGAGTCCCTCCTCGTAGGTCCAGACCCGCCGCGGCATCCCGAACAGGCCGAGCGTGTGCTGGGGGAAGAAGGCCAGGTTGAACCCCACGAAGTTGAGCGCGAAGGCCCAACGCCCCGCACGTTCGTTGAGGATGCGGCCGGTGAGCTTGGGCATCCAGAAGTGCAACCCGCCGAGGATCGGGAACAACGAGCCGCCGACCAGCACGTAGTGGAAGTGGGCGACCACGAAGTAGGTGTCGTGGGCCTGCCAGTCGAAGGGGACCATCGCCACCATCACGCCGGTGATGCCGCCGGCGACGAACACGAACACGAAGGCCACCACGTACAACATCGAGGTGGTCCAACGGATCCGCCCCCACCACATCGTGCCGATGAACGACATCACGATCACCCCCGACGGGATGGCGATCATGAAGCTTGCCGCGGTGAACAACGAGGTCGCGAGCAGCGGGATGCCGGTCGCGTACATGTGGTGGACCCACAGCCCGAAGCTCAGGATCCCGATCGCGACCAACGAGGCGACCACGGCCGTCCGCCCGGCCATCCGGCGACGGCACGCGGTGGTGACGATGGCAGCGGCCATGCCAAGCGCCGGGATGAGTTGGATGTAGACCTCGGGGTGTCCGAACCACCAGAACAGGTGCTGCCACAGCAGCGGGTCACCCCCAGCCAGTGCGTCGTAGAACACGGTCCCGAGCTTGCGGTCGAGCTCGAGGAGCACGGTCCCCGCAACCAGCGGTGGGAACGCGAAAAGGATCATGACCGAGGCGACGAACGACGACCAGACGAAGATCGGGATGCGACCGAGGGACATCCCTGGAGCGCGGAACCGGGCAACCAGGGTCACGACCTCGATGGCGGCAACGATCCCGGAGATCTCCAGCATCGTCACCCCGAGCAGCCAGAAGTCGAGGTTGAGGCCCGGGGAGAACTCGGCTCGCGTCAACGGCACGTAGGCGAACCACCCGCTGTCGGGGACCTGGCCGGCAACCGCGCTGGACAGCAGGAAGATGCCTCCGGCGACGTACGTCCAGTAGCCGAAGGCGTTGAGTCGGGGCATCGGCATGTCCCGCGCGCCGAGCTGCAACGGCGCGACGTAGATCGTGAAGCCCTCGAGCATCGGCACCACGAAGAGGAACATCATGATGGTGCCGTGCATCGTGAACAGTTCGTTGAACCCCTGTGGGCCGACCACGTCGTTGTCGGGGAACGCGAGCTGGGTCCGCATCACCAGAGCGAGCAGCCCGCCGAGCAGGAGGAAGAAGAACGACGTGAAGATGAACCGGCGTCCGACGGCCTTGTGGTTGCACTGCCCAAGCCACCCGATGAAGCCAGGACGCGGCCCCCAGACATGGTCGAGCAGTTCGACGTCGGTCGGTGGCGAGGTAGGAGTGGTCATGGGCGGCTCACTCCAGGGTCTCGAGGTAGTCGAGCAGGGCTTCGATCTCCTCCGAGGAGAGCTGGGTCGGGGGCATCCGGATGCCCGGCTTGACCGCCCACGGGTCGATGATCAACTCCTCGAGGTGCTCGCGATCGTTGGGCACGATCCCCGATGCCAGGGTCTGGCGCGACGCCAGGTGGGTCAGGTCTGGGCCGACACCGCCGATCGCCTCGGTACCTCGCACGGCGTGGCAAGCAGCGCAACCCGCTTCGATGAACACCCGCTCACCCAGCTGGGCTGAGTCAGCCTCTGGCGGTGCGGCGTCGGCAGCCTGTTGCTCGATCCACGCGTCGAAGTCCTCCTCCGGTTGGACCTCGAGCCACGCCACCATCTGTGCATGGGCGATACCACAGAACTCCGCGCACGCGCCTCGGAAGGTCCCCGTCTCGGTCGGTTCGAAGCTGAGCCAGTTCTCCTGACCCGGGATCGTGTCGATCTTGCCGTGCATCCGCGGGATCCAGAAGCTGTGGATCACGTCCTCGCTGTGCAGGCGGAGGCGGACGGGGCGGTCCACCGGCACGTGGATCTCGTTGGCCGTGGTGACGTCATGATCGGGGTAGTGCACCTCCCACCAGAACATGTGGCCGGTGACGTCGATGACGAGTTCGCCGGGGCGTTCGATGTGGGCGGTCGAAGCTCCGACCCGTCCGGAGGCGACCAAGAGCAGGAGCAAGATGACCGCGGGCCCGATGATCCCGCCGATCCACAGCAGGCGGGAGCGGACCCGCTCATCGGCCTGCGCGGCAGCACGTGTGTCTGGCTCGGCGGCAGCGATCGGTTCGTCGATGACCGCGCCGGGCGCCGCCCAACCGGAGCGTCCGTGCTCGTCGCCGTTGGAGGATGTGGGCCGCTCGTGCGTCTCGGGGGAGGCGTCTGCGTCCTGGCGTCGTTGGCGGCGGGACCGCAGCAGGGGGACCGCGAGCAAGGCCATCACGGCGAGCCAGACAGCCGTCCCGAGCCACAGGCTGAGCGTCCAGAGACCATCGATGTCGCTCGCCTGCGGGCTGGCCGGAGCTGTGGTTCGGTCTGGTGCCGAGGTGCAGGCGCTGGTCATGGCGGCCATCAGTACCGCAGGGACGGGGAGTGCCGGTCGTACCCAACGGCGGCGGATCGTCGGTGACGTCATCGGCCTCCTCCTTGCTGCGCGCGCGCTTGCCTCCTGGCGAGGCGTCGGCGTGAGGCCAGCACCGCCGCGGTACCGAGCCCGACCGGAAGCAGGATGGCCAGCACACGGAAGGCAACCACGACCTGCTCCACCGCGATGCCGGTCCAGTACGAGATCACGTCCACGCCACCGCCGATGGCGAGGACCGCCGAGACGGTGGTCATCACCGTCACGACACCGGCGCGCAGAGGCAGGTCCAGAAGATGGTCGAGGGTGTGGTGCTCGCGCCGGTCGCGAGTGAGCACCCGCTCGATGAAGGGGTAGAGCGTCAACGCGAGGACGAGCAGACCAGGGATGACCACACCCGCGACCAGCACGTTGGTGATCCGCACCCCGCCGATGGCCAGGTCGATGGCCGGCACGATGCGCAGCCCGCCGGTCAGGAAGAACAGGGCCCAGTGCGGGTGAACGCTGTTGGTGGCCTCTGCGGTGAGGAACGGCCCTTCGAACTCGAGGTCGCTCCAGGGGACCATCGCGGAGGAGATCAACAGCAGGGCGCTCAAGCCCGCGGTGAGCAGTGAGAAGCGTAAGAACGCGTCGGGCCACAGTGGCCGACCGAGTGCCGTCCTCTCCACGTCGATGTCCGCCCGTGGGCGTAGTGCCGGCCGACGCCGATGCACCAGGAACAGGTGCAGCCCCAGCAGCCCAACGAAGGCGCCAGGGAGCAGGAAGACGTGACCGACCCAGGCCAAGGTCAGCAGACGTTGGCTCGGCAACTCGCCGTCGAACAGCAACTCGACCAGTTGCTCGCCAACGAAGGGGGTGGAGTTCAGCACTGCTTCGGCGATGCGGAGGCTGGAGCCACTGACCAGCCCGAAGGGCAACAGATCGCCGGTGTAGGTGAACCCCAGAGCGACGAGGAGCAGACCGACGCCGGTGAGGTGGGTCTGCAGCCTGGGGTGACGGAAGGCTCCAGTCGCCAGCGTTCGGAGCAGATGGGCGACCAAGGCGATCATCATCAGATGGGCCGCGGCGACGTGCAACCGTCGGAGGAGCAGCCCACCCGGCAGGTCTTCGCTGATGTGGATGATGGACGCGAACGCGCCAGGCAACTCCTGCCCGTCGTAGAGCTCGGAGGAACCCCGGTAGGTGACCGGTTCAACCGAAGGCTGGTAGACGAGCGCCAGGGCGAGCCCGGTCACGGTCAGGACGAGGAAGGCGACGATCGCCGCGTGGCTGATCAGCGCCCCGAAGTCGGTAGGCCACAGGCTGGGCGGATCTGCCCGTCGACCGATGCGGCGGTCGATCCGGTCGACGAGCGCGGCGATCGGGGAGGTCATGCGGAGCCTCCAACCGGGCCGGGGCGCTGGGTCAGATCCCCAGCAGCGACGAGGTAGCCGTCCTCACCGACGGCGATGGGAAGCTGGGGTAGGGGAACCGAGGCGGGTCCACCGGTCGGGGTCGCGCCACGTCGGGCGTCGAAGGTGGCCTGGTGGCAGGGGCAGAACAGGGCCTGGTCGCGGTCGCGGTACAGGGCGACCGCACAGCCGGCGTGGGTACACAGGCGCGAGTAGGCGACGAGGTGGTCGTCCGCGA
>SKNK01000138.1 GCA_007120565.1 Nitriliruptoraceae bacterium
ACCTTGATCTGCCGGAGGTCCATGGCCCGGATCGCGCCGTCCTCGATCGGCAGTTCGTAGGTCTTGCCGGTGCGGTTGTCCGTGACGCTCAACGTGGGTTCGCTCATCGGGCAGGGGTCTCCTGGTCGCTCGAGCGGATGGGGCCCCCACGCTAGCGCCGAGAGGCTCGTCACGCGCAGCCCGAAGGTCCCGGATCGACGGGGCCACCCGGCTCTTCGGCGCCTGGCGCGGTCGGCGAAGTGGTGGCCCTAAGCGCCGGTGTGCACCTCCGCACACCTATAGTTGCATCGGCAACCAATAGGTCGTATGGTTGCGCATGCAACAGTGACAGCGGCCGCAGCGTACGCACCCGAGGGTGTGGCGGCCGTGCCGACCGGACGGCCCGTCGCCACCGGTCGACCTACGGAGCAACGTCGGGCCCCATGGCTCGATGGTCTCCCACCCGCTTACGGCCGTGCTGCCAACCGGCTCGGCCGTGCTCCCATCACCATCCAATCCAGGAGAGAACCTTGAGTACCGCAACCGCAACGCTCCCGAAGGCCGGCACATGGGTCATCGACCCCTCTCACTCGAGCGTCGAGTTCGTCGCCAAGCACCTGGTCGTCTCCAAGGTTCGCGGCCGCTTCGGCGCCTTCTCGGGCACCGTCGAGGTCGCCGAGCCCATCGAGAACTCCAAGGTGGACGTGTCGATCGAGGCCGCGTCCATCGACACCGGTGACGCCGATCGTGATGGTCACGTCAAGAGCGACGACTTCCTCAACGTCGAGGGCTTCCCGACGCTGAGCTTCCGCTCGACCGGGGCCCACCACAAGGACGGCGACCACTGGTCGATCCCGGGCGAGCTGACCATCCGTGACGTCACCAAGCCGGTCGACCTCGATGTCGAGTACCTCGGGGTCATCACCGACCCGTGGGGCAACGACAAGGCCGTCTTCTCCGCCACCGCGGAGATCGACCGCGAGGAGTTCGGCATCACCTGGAACCAGGCCCTCGAGACCGGCGGCGTGCTCGTCGGCAAGACCGTGAAGATCGAGCTCGACGTGCAGCTCGGCGCTCAGGGCTGACCCACCAACCGCCAGACACCCCGCAGTGACGTTCGGGGGCCACCGGCATCAGGTCGGTGGCCCCCGAACGTCTGCGTGCTGAACGTCTGCTGGATCGAAGGTGAGCGTCTGCGTCTCAGCGCGATCCCTGGGCCGCCTCGCGGGCCGCGGCAGCGATGCGGTCGAGGGCCGACTCGAGCACCTCGGCTTCCTCCTCGGTGAGCAGCGACGCGAAGTGGTCGCGGACGCCGCGCAGGTGCGTCGGTGCGCTCCGCCGTAGCGTCTCGAGGCCGTGAGGCGTGAGCTCGGCGTAGGTGCCACGTCGATCCGACGGACAGGCGCTTCGCAGGACGAGGCCCTCACGTTCCATGCGATCGATCAGGCGGGTCAGGCCACTCTTGGAGAGCAGGATCCGGTCGGCGAGCTCCTGCATCCGCAACTGGTGGTCGTCGGCCTCGTTGAGGTGGACGAGCACGTCGTACCACGACAGGGGGAGGTCCTCCTCGGCCTTGAGCTCGCGCGAGAGGATCTCGGTCGTGTGCGCATGAGCTTCGAGGAAGGCGCGCCAGGCCGCCAGCTGTGCCGGTGGGACGCTCGTGATGGTGGATTCGCGCAAGGTGAACATGAGCGGAGGATACCGCTGGGCGAGGTCGTTGCGCCAGTAAACATTGCAGAGACAATCAATCTTCCCGCATCGGTGACCGGCAGCGCACGGGCTGCGGGCGTCTACGACCGATCGGGTTGGCAGGTAGGGCAGCGGTAGACGCTGCGAGCTTGCTCGCCGAGCCGGAGGCGTTCGATCGTGTCGCCGCACCGACGACAAGCGGCCCCTGCCCGTCCGTAGACCCACAGGCTGCCGTCTGGTCCGCCAGCGACCGTCGTGCGCGCCGGCGAGTCGAGGTTGTCGCGTAGCAGCTTCGCCGAGGTAGCAAGCAACCCCTGCCGCTGGTGGGGCTCGACGGCTCCGACCGGCGTAGCGGGGGCCACGCCGGCCAGGAACAGCGCCTCGCTGCGGTAGACGTTGCCGACCCCGCACGCGACCCGCTGGTCGAGCAGCGCTTCCCCGATCGGGCGGGCGGGGTCGGAGAACCGTTCGAGCCGAGCCGCAGCTTCCTCGAGGTCGGCCTTGGGATCGCACAGATCGGGCCCCAGCGCTCGGAGCGTGCGATGGCGCGCGAGACCGCGCTCGTCCAGGACCGCGACCACCGGGGCGGAGAAGCAGACCGCGACGACCTCGTCGGTTCCGAGCACGACGCGGGCCACCGAGGTGGCTTTGCTCCATCTTTGCCCTGGTCGATACAGATGCCAGGATCCGGTCATGCGGAGGTGGGTGTGGACCACCAGCCCCTCCGAGGTGAAGACCAGGAGGTGTTTGCCGCGGGCTTCGATGCGGTCGATCGTGGCGCCGGGTTGCGGATGCGGGCGCGGGACACGAGGGAGTTCGACGCGGACGAGGTCGCGG
>SKNK01000231.1 GCA_007120565.1 Nitriliruptoraceae bacterium
CACCACGAAGGCGACGGCGGCATCCCCGACACCGGCCTGCTGCGCCCCGACCACCACCGCGGACACGACCTCGGGGTGCGCGAGTAGGTGGCCCTCGATCTCTGCAGGGTCTACGAGGTAGCCGCCGAGTCGCAACGAGTCCCCGAGACGGGAGTGGTAGATGAGCATGCCGTCCTCGCGTACCTGTCCGAGATCGCCGGTGCGGAACCAGCCGTCGTCGGTGAAGGCCGCCGCGGAAGCAGCTTCGTTACCGAGGTAGCCCGCTGTCACCACGTAGCCCTGGATCTGTATCTCTCCATCCCGTCCGGGCGGCAGGGTGTCACCACTCTCGGGGTCGGTGACCCGCACGGCGATATCGGGGCTGACCGGCCGACCCCCGCCCTGGTGACGCTCCTCGGGTGCAGCTTCCTCCGGCCAGATGGACATCAGTCCGAACACCTCGCTGGACCCATAGACACCCCGCATCCTCACGCCCAGTGAGGCCTCGACTCGACGAGCGAAGGCGACTCCGTCTCCCGAGAAGTTCGCGAACGCTCCGGCGCGCCACGAGCGCAGCAGGTCCGGATCCTCTGCAGCGTCGACGATGGCGCGCAGCATGGTGTCAGGTCCGTAGGCGTGCGTGATCTCCGCCTCGCGGAACCATGCCGCCGCCGATCCAGCATCGAATGCGGGTTGGAGGACCAGCCCGGCACCCGCCAGGATCGCCGCCATCGAACCGCTGAAACCGAACACACCGCAGAGCGGTAGCGCTGCCAGCATCCGATCGCCCGGCTGGAGGTCGAAGGCCTCTGCGACGTAGGCCGAGTGCAACGCAACCCCTCGTTGCGTGTGCGTCGCGAGCTTGGGTGCGCCGGTCGTTCCCGAGGTCGTGAAGGCATCGACGGGGTCGTCGGGCCCGCCCACGGCGCTGGGTGGCGAGCCCGCAGCCCCAGCCGCGCTTGCGAGATCCACCACCTCGAGGTCATGCTCCGCGGCCGCGGCTTGTGCCGCACCGGCTCGTGGGTCGGATGAGGCGTCCACCCCCAGAACCGCTCGCAGGTGGGGCCAATCGTCCTGCCACCCTGATGGGGACCCGGCGCCGATCACCTCGCGGGTGATGCCGACGAAGTCGATCGTCAGGAACCCGGTCGGGATCACGATCGTTGCCGCCTGGGTCGTGCTGAGGATGTCGTGGAGCTCGCGGGATCGGAATCGAGTGTTGAGATTCACGATCAAGACACCGAGGCGAGCAGCGGCGAACTGCAGTGCCATCCACTCGCGGATGTTCGGCAGCCAGTTGCAGAGCACATCGCCGCGCTCGAGCCCGAGACCGTGCAGAACACCCGCGACCGCATCGACCTCCGCGGCCAGCTGCTCGTAGGTCACCGTCGGCGCCCCGGAGCGTCCGGTGTCGTACAGGGCGATCCGCGTCGGATGGGCATCGACGACCCGGTTGAGGGAGGCGGTGAGCGTTCGACTGGTCTCCATGCAGCACCCTCCTCGTCTCCCCGCGAGCCCTACGTCTACCAGATGGCGACCAGACCTCGGCTAGTGCGGCAGGACGAGCCTCTCGTGATCCCTCACCAACACCCAGCCGATCCGTGGCCGTCGACCCCCTCGGAGATCTGACGCCCGCCCTACCCTCGGAAGGTCTCCGTCGTCACGGGCACCCAAGGGGCACGGGCCGGTGCCATCGCACACTCGGTGCCAGACCCTCTGGTTCGACGGCATCCGGGACGATGAGTGAAGTGACGGGTGTCCCGGGGGCCGGACCGCCGCGGAGGACGACGCCTTGGGACGGGATCACGAGCCGGCGCTGATCGCGACTACGGCGCTCTCACCGATGCACTCATCGTCGGGATCTCCGCTGCCGTCCTCGGGTGGGTGTTCCTGGTCTCTCCCCACCTGCAGGACCCCACCCTCACCCTGGCGCAGCGCCTGATCTCGCTGGCTTACCCGGTCGGCGACCTGATCCTGCTTCCGCTCGCCTTGCGTCTGGTCTTCCGGCACGGGGTTGCGGTCACCTCCCACCTGCTCATGCTGTTGGGGATCGCGGTGTTCCTGGTCGCTGACGTGCTGTTCGCGGTCGCCAGTCTGGAACAGCTCTACGTCCCGGGAGGTGTCCCCGACGGGATGTGGCTGGTCGCCTACGTACTCTTCGTCACCGCGGCGTGGCACCCCTCGGCTTCGATCCCATCGGGATCACCTCGCTCGGTCGGGAACCTCTCACCGCGGAGGTTGGCTTTCCTCGCGGCCGCCTCCATCGTCTCGCCGGTGATCATCCTCCTGCGGGGTGGCTCCGACGACATGATGATCACCATCGCTGCTGGCGCATCGATCCTGCTGTTCCTGCTCGTGGTGTTCCGCATGGCGGGACTGGTCCAACAGATCCACCGCCAGTCGGTTGCCCTGGAGGGCCTCACCCGGACCGACCCACTCACCGGTGCCTCCAACCGTCGCTACCTCGACGTTGAGTTGCCTCGCGAGATCTCCCGATGCGAGCGCACACCGGCCCCCCTGGGCCTG